>JAZODZ010000696.1:0-3237 GCA_045597285.1 Myxococcota bacterium | reverse complement strand
GAATCGGGGGAAGGCGCACCGTTGACGCCATTGTTCTGGGGCGGCGTCGGGACTGCGGGCGGCGGCTTGCTGTTCTCGGTTATCGGTGTTTCGATGGTGGCCACGTCGCATCGCGTGATTACGTACAACAAAAAGACGTTTTATGAACGCAGCACGCCGAAACTCGTGGGCGGCGGTGTGATGGCAGGCATTGGGTTGGCGGCGCTGACTGCGGGTGTGACGGTTCTGGTCGTCGAACGCATCAAGGTTAAGAATGGGACGAACTCGGTGGCGGTGGTTCCTTCGATCGCGGTGACGCCGGATGCTGCTTCTGCAGGCGTTGCGATTACGTTCTGAAACGGTGCCAGCAAGAGGGGGGCGCAGGCGTATTGAGCGCTTGAGTGAAGGGCATCGGGGAAGGTCAGAGCAGATGTGACGGCAGGATAACGGGCCGGGTTGGGAACGCGAAATAGACTGCGCGGCACGCCGTATGCCAATAGGCGTGCCCCCCAAAAAATCAAAAGATTAAAGGTCGATATGAAACGTCTAATCATCAATTTAGGGCTGATACTGTGGCTGATTCCTGCGTTTGTGCAGGCGCAGCCTGAAGATGCGATTTTGGCGGGGCCGACGGGGCACGAGGATGGCGGGACGCAGAGCGATCGGGCGAAAACGCTGAGTTCCAAGGGTTTTGGGGAGGTGCGGCTTCCGTTTTCGTGGGAGGCGGAGGAAACGCAGAACCCGCCGCGCATCGTCGTGACGGAGGGGCTGAGCAAGTCGCCGGGCGTTCTGACGATGGACATGCTCGAGCTGCCGGGCGGCGTGGAAGTGAAAGACGTGGCGCAGGGGATTGCGGATTCGATGGCCGGGGATTTGGCGACGATGGCGGAAATCCACGTCGACACGATGGGGGGCAAAAAGAAAGTCGATGTTTATAAGGCTTCGTTCGTCGGGAAAGAGGGGGATGTTCCGCGGAAATGCGCACTGGATGCGGTTATGGTGGGCAAGAAGCTGCTCGTGATGACGGTCTGTGTGCATGAGTCACGGCAGTATGACCCCGATTTGGGGAAGATGCTGGACGAGATTCTTTTGAACATGAGGTAGGCGATGAGACGAATTGTGCTGTTTTGGATGCTCGCGCTGAGTGCGTGGGCGTGCAGTCCGGCGGTGCCGCAAAAAAGCCACGATGAGGAACCGGCTCAGGTGCATGAAAAGTGGGAAGAAATCACAGCGGAAACCGTGTCGTTTGTGCGGATGCACCCGGGTGCGGCGCAAAAGAATGTCTATGCCGAGTGGAAGCATTTTTCAAAAACGGGAAGCGGCGAAAAGGAATGGCGCGTCAACAAGGAGCCGTTGAGTGACGAGGGGCTGGCGCTGCTCGACAAGCTGTATGAGGCAGTGGCGGCGGATTTGATTCCGTCGAATGGGCTTTACGGGTGCCGGTATCGCGAGGGGATTCCCGAGTATCGGCTGAATTTTCGGCATGACGGGCACGAGTATTCGGCGGTTTCGGCGTCCAACTGCCTGCATGGTGCGCCGTGGAATGTATTTGTGGACGGCAAGAGCCACGTTCAGGTGAGCGGCGCGATTGGAATTGCACTCGAACCGTTGCTCCATTCGGCGAGTATTGAGATGAACGTCGGCGACACGGCCGGGATGATTACGTTTTCGGATCCCGTGCAATTGGAAGGGTATTCGGCGAATGGCGATGCAAATCCCGTGGCGTGGTACGATGCGGAGTTCAGGAAGGACGCGGCGTTTGGTGCGTGGCTTGAGGAAGCCAGGAAATTTGGCGAGCTTGGGTTGCCTGAAATTGCGTGCAACCAGGCAAATAGCGAGGATTGCAGGGACGTTTCGGCGCGATATCGGGTGAAGGCTTATTCGGGGCAATACGAGCTTCCGGTCGTCTTGAAATACGTGTCGGGGGCTGTCGAGGCAACGTTGCCGCCACAGGCTGCGATGGATGCGTTAAATAATGTGACGCGTTCGCCTGAATGGAAATTATGGCCGGGCGTTCTGCGGAATTGGGACCGAGCTGCGGAACGCAACAAGGATGCGCTTCGACTGACTTGGTCTGAGCCGTCGGAATGTAAGATGGTAAAGGGGCTTGCGAAGCATTTTGACACGCCCGAAACGGCATCGTGTGGGATGTGGACGATTTCGCTCAAGGATTTTCCGACGGCGATATACTACGTCGGGCTTGATGCGATATGGCTCGAACCCGGGCATGATTACAAGGCGTTTTTTGATGCACTTTCGAAGTATCAAAAGCAAAGCAAAAAATATGAGAGATTTGATTACAGACCGTTTGTTTCGACGGACAAGGACACGAATTTGTTTTTGCGTGCGAGCGGGAGGCCCATCGCGTTTGTGACGAAGAAGGGGAAGACGACGATTAAGGAATAGGATTAAGGAATTGACAGTATAAATAGTATTTGGGAGTTCGATAGTCTTATCGATGATAGGCAATAGGCAGTAGGCAATAGGCAGTAGATAGCAATCATGTAAAAACATTGCTTTTTTAGTAAGTTCCTCTGGCCTCTCAAATGAATTATCAAACGCCTGCGGGGCTGAATTGTTACAGAATGTTGGCGATCGATTTTTATCAGGGTCTTTATTTATCCTCTTGAGGTGGTAATAATTGAGAAAGGCTTTCGCGGGCGAGTGAAGGCCAGTGAATAGGTGGCAATATGTGGAAGAAATCGTTCATTCTGGCTTCATTGTTAAGTTTAATGCCTTCGGTATCGATGGCGCAGACGGCGTTGGATGCGTTTTTGAACCGCGTGGTCGAGGCGTCTTCCCTGTCGAGTTGTGAGGAAACGGAGAAAGCGCTGGCGGCCATCAGCGAGCATGAGTTTGAGGCGGCGCAGGCCGACATGAAGCTGCTGAAGCATGAATCGGAACTGAGTCGGTATGCCGAGCAGTTTGGAAAAATCGGGGAATTATCGGCGCGTTGTCCGGCGATTCAGGACAAGTTTGCGGGGCGTCTTTCGCTTTTTGCGGTGCATTCGAAGCTGAATGAGAAGAGCGGCGATTTTGGCGCGATTCAGCGGTTTGTGGACTGGTGCGAGGGGGCGATAGGCGAGGATTGTGAGGCATCGGCCAAAAAACTGGGGCAGTTTCCAGATGGGATGTGTGCCGAAGCGGTGACGGCATTTCAAACGGTGAAGCCGACATCGGTTTCGGATGCCGATTACCGTGCGGTGTCGTCGAAGATGGAAAAGATCCTTTCGTGGAGTTCCAGCTGTGCGGCGTACA
>JAZODZ010000695.1:0-14518 GCA_045597285.1 Myxococcota bacterium | reverse complement strand
TCCGACTTGATACAATTCTCGAGAGCTGAACAAGGAATATAGCTGTTGCACGATGCGTCAGCCCCGCAGAAATCTTTGCTCGTATTTGGATTGATACATGAACCGTCGCAGACGACTTCGCCCGGCTGGCACGAGTCTTGGCATTTGCCCTGGGTGCAGATTTCTTCAGGACTGCACTGGCGATTGATGGAACCGCAGGCATCGTGGGTGTCTTCCTCGCAAAGCGTTCTCTCTTCGTTGTTGCTGTCAAAAATACTTTTCAGATGATATCCGGTCTGACACGTTTCCGCGAAACATTTTTTGCCATAGCAGGTGCCGGTTTTCCATCCTGCCATCGCGGTACAGTCATTCGTGTGCGTGCCGCAATGCGTCACGTCATCGGTTTCGCATTTGCCTGCAAAGAAATGCTCCGTGTTCTTGCATTCGGTTGTCGGCGTATCCGTTTTGGTACAAGCGCCGATGGTCGCATTGCACTGCGTATTCGCTTCACACGCCTGAATCGGCTGCCAGTTTCCAGATAAGCATTTAGCAAGTATATTGCCGTCGCATTTCCAGGTATTATCTGTACATGTGGGTGTGTTGTAAGGGATACATACCCCATAATCTGCATTGCACTGCGTATTCGCTTCACACGCCTGAATCGGCTGCCAGTTTCCAGACACGCATTTAGCAAGTATATTGCCGTCGCATGTCCAGGTATTGTCTGTACACTTGGGCGTGTTGTAAGGGATACATCCACCATAATCTGTACTGCACAGTGTATTCGCTTGACAAGCCTTAGCCGTCTGCCAAGTTCCAGACAAGCATTTGTAAAGTGTATTATTGTCACATTTCCAGATATCGACACCAGCCTGGCAATCAGGATTAAAGCCGTTGTCTGCTTCACTGCTGCCGTAATCGTCGCAACCGACAGCGGTAAGTATCAATGCGACGATTGACAACCCATATAAACGTTTCATGATGCGTTCCTTCAATGCTGGTTTATTATATTGTTTATATTATATATATATTTGGGCGTTCCCCCATCGTTCATTATGATGCCGACGGCAAACGCCGCAATATGATAGCATATATTGCCCCATTGCGTCGATTGAAATTAGTGGGTAGTGGCGCATCGAGGCGCGGCGTATCGCATCGCGATAGCCGCGCCAGCGAGCCGTATGCGCCGTCGGCGCATAGGCGAGCGCATAGGCGTATCGGCCGTAGGCCGATAGCCGTGCATAAAAAATGCGCCTCAATGGGCACCATTCATTTCTTAACCGCAACAAAACTGACAATCGCCCCCTCTGATTCATACCATTCGATTGTATAATTCTTTTCGAGACGTGCTTTCAATGATTCACGCGTTTCAAAAGGTGCCGTGAACCAGCCTTTTTTAGAAAGAACATATTTAACCAGCGCATCCGAAATCATCGACTGGCCACGAATATAGAAACACGAGATAAACTTTCCGCCGGGTTTTAATACGCGATACACCTCACCAAATGCTTTTTCTTTATCCGGAAATGCATGAAAACCATTCATGCTCAAAACGATATCAAATGTACTGTCTTCAAATGGCAGATTACCGACATCCCCCTGAAGTGTCTTGACATGATCAATCTGATTCTCTTCAATCCGGGCTTTTGCCTGTGACAACATATCTTCGCTATAATCCAGACAAGTGATATCCGCATCTTTGAGCTTTTTATACTTTCGATAAGTGAAAACCGCTGTGCCCGCAGGCACATCCAGAAGTTTTCCCGAAAAGTCATTTTTTATATTATCAAGCAAATCTGCGGCGATATCGTTATCATCGACGCCATTCCAAAACAGGCGGTTATAGAGCTTGCTCCACCACGTTTGATGGGTAATGATATCATCGTATATGTTTCGCGATTGTTTGTATGAGGATTTAATTTTATCGGACATATTGTTTATTCAGCCTCCTGATGACCTGCCTCGATAATTTATTTTCGCCTACGCGGCGTGCGGCAGGACGTTCGTCATACTGCGCAGGCTGACTCCCAGCGTCGAGAGATTATGCAGCATGGCGGATGTCGCAGGCGGTAAAATACCAAGTGCACCAAGGGCAATGAGACCGCCATTAAAGCCTATAACAAATTTATAGTTATGATCAATGCGGCGCATCAGTGCCATCGCAATGCGGCGCAACGTCACGAGTTCCTCGAGCGTGTCCGCCGAAATCGTGATATCGGCGATTTCGCGGGCAATGGCCGCACCGTCGCTTATAGCAATGCCAACATTCGCCGCAGACAGCGCCGGCGTATCATTGATGCCGTCGCCAAGCATGATCACGGTATGCCCTTTCGCCCGTTCTCGTTCGACAAAACCTGCCTTGTCCTCTGGCAAAACCTCGGCATGATATTCATCCACGCCGACTTCGGCCGCAATCGCCGCCGCTGTCTGTTCGCTGTCGCCCGTGAGCATCACCGTTCTCTGCAACCCAAGCGATTTCAACTGTTTCATGACAGAACCTGCTTCTTCGCGCAACGGATCATAGATGCAGATCACGGCTACGAGCACATTGTCAATCGCCATATACAAATGCGAATACCGCGCAGGAATATCATGGAACCTGTCGATTTCGTCCGACGGAATTGTACAGTGCTCGTCTTCGAATACGAAATGATAGCTTCCAATGATGACGCGATGATCGTCAATCGTACTGCTAATCCCATGGGCCACGAGATACTCCACTTTGGAATGCATTTCCTCGTGTAACAGATTCCTTTCGTTGGCGGCACGAACCACGGCATTGGCCATCGAATGCGGAAAATGCTCTTCCAGACATGCCGCGATGCGAAGCATCTCGTCTCTATCGTGACCGCCGAATGTCACGATATCAGCCATCTGCGGACACGCATGCGTGAGCGTTCCGGTCTTGTCAAATACTATAGTATCGGCCTGTGCAACGGCTTCGAGATACTTGCCGCCCTTCACCGTCACATGGTAGTTGCTCATTTCGCGAATTGCCGAAAGCACCGAAAGAGGCATGGCGAGCTTGAGTGCACACGAGAAATCGACCATCAGTACCGATAGCGCCTGCATCACGTTCCGCGTCAGCAAATAGACGAGTCCGCTCCCGGCCAGTGAATACGGCACGAGCTTATCCGCCAGATTGGACGCGCGGTTTTCGGCAGCAGACTTCAGCTTTTCGGACGATTCAATCATCGCGACGATTTTATCATATCGACTGTCGCCGTTTGTATGCAGAACGCGAATCACGCACTCGCCTTCCTCGACGACCGTTCCCGCATAAACCATCGTTCCCGGGCGCTTTGCTACGGGCACCGATTCTCCCGTCAGCGACGCCTGGTTGATCATCACCTCTCCTCGCACGATCTCGCCATCCGTCGGAATCATGCCGCCCATGCGCACAAGAATTTCGTCCCCGGACGAAATGTCCGAAAGCGACACGAGTTCTTCGTCCTCACCGCGCACGCGCCAGACCCTGTCGACGTTGAGCGCCATACTGCCGGCAAGGTCATTCACCGATTTCTTGTGCGTCCACTCTTCGAGCAGACTGCCCAATCCCAACAAAAACTGAACCGATCCGGCAGTCGCATAATCGCCGCGAGCCAGCGAAATGCCTATCGAAATCCCGTCCAGCAACTCCACCTGCATCTTGCCGCGTACAAGACATCGCAATGCTCGCCATAGATAGGGCACTGAATGTACCGTCGTAAATAGTATGCGTAACACGGGCGGCATCAGCCATCGGCGCACCAATTTGCCCAAAATCCGCATGACCAGTACTTCTTCATAATGCCGGTTGATTTCGCGACTCGAATGTATCGACGCGATTTCATTGGCACTCAGCTGATTAAAATGAAAACCGCGCAACGTTTCGATTAATAGATTCCGCGTCATCGGCGTATGGTATTCTATGATCGCGCATCCCGTGCGTTCATGCACAATTGCGCTCAGAACGCCATCTCGTCGTTCCAGCCAGTATTGCAGCATATCCGCCTGTGCAACCGTAAGTCCCGCCATCACGCGAATGCGCATCCGCCCGCAACTTTCGTGAACAATCTGATATCTCATCGTCCCATGCTCAAAAAAAAGGCTGCCAAAGCCCGGCAGCCTATAATTATGCCTTGTCTGCGGCATCCTCGACGATCACCGCCTCTTCCTGTGAGCGCTTTGCATTGATATCCCGCGCATCTGCCATCACGTCGGCATACGATTCACGAACCGCCGTGACCTGCTTCATCACTTCGTCCTTGGCTCGCAACAGCGCAGCCGCTACATGCGCATAACCACGCTTCGCATCACGACTCCCCAGCAGCTTCAATCCCGCCGTTCCAAACAGAACGCCACACGCAAAAATCCCATATTCGCGCTTGATTCCTAACCGAAACATCACAACCTCCTGTGAAAATTGCTGATAGATATATTGAACAGTTTTAGTTTAAACTAAAACTGTTAGATGTGACTAATAGGCTTGTGATTTCGATTTGACAAGACTTTTTTGTTTTGGCACGGCTATCGGCCTACGGCCGATACGCCGCAGCGCTCGCCTAGAGACGTGCGGACTGCGCGTCTCTGCGGCTCGCTATATCCTTATACTCGCCTATGCGCCTGCGGCGCATACGGCTCGATGGCGCTGCTATTGGCACGCAATTGTCGCCTTCTTGTGCCCTCTCTAATGGAGAGGGCAGGCCGCTTCGCGGCCGGGTGAGGCGACCGCGTGCCAATACGCCGCGCCAAATTTTTTTCGATATTCGGGAATAACCCATCGTAAAAATGCGTTCGTGATTTTCGTGCAGAATTTGGCTCCTTACACATCATGAGAGCCGGAATAGGTAAATCAAAAAGGAAAGCAAAATGCGACAAACATTGTTAATTGTGCTGCTGGTTATGCTGGTAGCGGGATGCTCGGGCAAAAAGCCCCAGGAACAAGTTGCAGAGCCTGCTGCACCACAGAATGCACAGAATGAAATCGCAAAGGATGCGAATCCACCGAGTGTAGATGCGGATGAACCTTTGCCGACAGTTGTTCATGCCCATGGAATGGTTCATGATCCATCCAATCCACCTGTGGATTGTCCATTGAGAAAGGCTGGAATGGATCCTACACAGATGAAACCATTTGAACAGATGGAAGCCTATATACAATTCCTTGAACGCGAAGATAGAAAAGTATGGCAAAAACCGGATGAGGTAGTTGAACGAATCCAACTCAACGGAAACGAGCGTGTACTCGATCTCGGGGCTGGTTCTGGTTATTTTTCATTTCCAATTGCGAAGAAACTGACATCGGGGCGCGTTTTTGCCGCAGATGTCGAGCCGGAAATGATTCGGCATATTCATCACAAATCTATGCTCAACAATGTTCAGAACATAGAAGTCAAACTCATCGACCCTAAAACACCTGAGATTCCCGAAAATATTGATATCGTTTTTATGTGTGATGTCATGCATCACATTGCAGAACCGGTAGACTGGATGTCGGGTATTGTCAAACAACTGCCTGAAAATGCACAGTTCCATATTATAGAATTTAAGCAGGGGGACATTCCCAACGGCCCCCCAGAATCAGCTAAAATTGCACCGGAAAAATTAATCGAAATTGCACGTTCTTCCGGTCTGGAATTGGACAGACAGGTCACCGATCTGCTTCCCTATCAGAATTATTATATTTTTAGAAAACATACATAATACTTTTAGGAAGTTCTGAACAATTCGGCTTTCGCTGGTGATGATGGTCTTTCACCAGCGAAAAATCTTGCGATTGTCATTAGAAATTATCTCGAGTGAGCAGTGATTCAAACTATCATTTGTCGTATTTCATGTCATAATAATCGCAATGCAACAGATTGTCATCGTCATCATATAAATGCATTCCATTGCCAAGGCAAAAAGAATACATTTCGCAATCGGCGCATATACCTTTCTTTGTCCAACTCCTGTCGCGATATTTTTTAAAGCGGTTTTGCCAGACATCGATAAAATCATCTTTATAAATATTGCCCTGAATATGATTATATCGGATGCTGTTACACGCGGATATGGAACCGTCAATTAATATACTTCCAATCGTAATACCGGCTTCGCAATGATAAAACTGATCCCGGATTTCGCCTTCATATCGCCCTGTAAAACCGTCGCATGTATAACTGACGATGAGCGAAATGCTGTCGAGTACGCGGAGAAAGTCCTCCCGAGGCATATCTGGATGTATATCGTGAGCCCTGCAATCGCTGCCGCAATGACGGCAATGCAGATTACATCGAAGTGTGCATTCCCACACCAAAACCCAAAGCGGATGCTGCGCAATGCGTTCCTTCAACAACTCGTTTGCCGCTTTCAATGCAATCCACTTCTTTAGCCCGAGATAGCCGACATCATTACTTTTCTTTAGAATTTGTGAAAACATTCGTTACCTTGAATTCGTGTTATTAGAATCAATCTTGTGCCCCTCCATTGAACAGATGCGTTCCATTCCCTAAAAGACTGGCGGTGATTTCGATGGGGGTAGGGTGATGTCATGGCTGACTATATTATTGCCAAATACTTCATCGGCATAGGGCGCGGCTTCACATGCAACATTTTCAATTCAACTTTATATTTTTTCCTTGTGAAAGAATTTTTTGTCAATGTCAACGTCTGGGATTCGTAACCATCGGGAGCCTTGATTCTGACTTTTATAGATTCTTTTGAAGAATTAAACTCAAAGGAACAAGGTGATGCTTTGCAGACGAATGTGTCATCTCCAGCCAAAACCGTAATTTTGGCATTTTTAGGAAATGTCTCAATAGTAAATGTCAGTTCTTCAGGTTTTGTCGATTCCACAGGTGCATCTTGTGCTTCGTTGTGACCGTCCTTATCGGTGGCAGCATCGGATTCAGAGGCTTGATTGTCGGAATTTGGCGGTATTTCCGCCTCTGTGGCGGATGATTCCGGCTCACGATTATCCGCATTCGCTGGGATTGCTTCATCCTGCAATGCGTTTTCTGCAACGACTTGTGAATCCGAATCCTGCACTGCCGCATCTGCTTCGGTCGCGGGCTTTGAATCAGCTTCTTTGGTGTCATTGGGAACAGTCTCTACCGCCGCTCTACATCGACAAACAATCCGGAAAAGATTTCAATCGGCCGCAATATTTACCGCCGCAGGCTGCGCCGATGCCGTAGATAGTGAAGAAATCAACGCCTCAACCCCTGAATGTCAGGCCGGTGTCGATACATGGAAATGTGACGGCAAGACACTTTCGAAATGCGTCTCTGGAAAATGGGAAACCTTCCAGACCTGTGAAGAGAATGCGCAGTGCGATGGCGAAATAGGCCGCGCCCACTATTTCAAACCTTGCGCACCATGCAACGTTTTCTACAAAACGCAATGCCATAGCACACGGCCTCACGGGCAGCAGGATTCTCACGCAGCACACCTTTGATGTAACGGCCATCCTTTATCTGCTTCTCCGCCTCATCCAGCTTGGACTGCATACAGATATCCTCAATATCCCACGCATCCAAAGTGAGATCCTTATACCGTGATTTTGCCGCCTCCAACTCCTTGCCTGTCACGCGCTTGAGTTCCAGCACGAACGCCTTTTCCTGCCAAACCACGACGAGATCAGGGCGACCATTTCCAAACTCAGCATTCGACTTGACCCGGCTGGCCAACGTCGACATCAGGGCATAAAGCGTCCCATGATAAAATGCCTCGTTATAATCAAAACAGCTCATACCATTATCAAGCAATATATTAATAGATCGCTCCATTCCTTCTACATCGCCAGCGTTCATGGCTTCCATTAACGGTCGGGCATCGTATGTCGCCAGCCTGATATCCTTCCACCAACGTTCCATGGATGAATCCATGATCGTCCATATTTCTTCATTGGGCACGGCGACCTCGGCCCGCATCCGGTTGCGTTCATCTTTTCCAACTTTAATCGCTTTCAGATACCCTGTATATAATAGAAAACTCCATATTGCCTCCGGATTCTGTTTCAAATCGCGATACGAAAAATTATCGAATACAGGCACCGTCATGGTTTCTCCGTTCATAAGGTTGGCCAATGATTCGCGATGCTGCGGATTCTTGTCGATAATCTCGTCAATAATATCATTGCTGCTCGTCTGTCCCCAGTACGCTTTAATCGCATTTTCACCATATCCATTTACAAGACCACGTATGGCATTAAGCAAGCTCCAAGGATTAAATACTTTTCGTCCACTATAAAAATAACCGTCATACCATTGTTCGATACGCTCATACCAAATATCTATATTATAATAAGAGAGCATCTTTTTAACTTCAGCTTCAGTAAATCCCCAGTATTCATCGGGAATTTCATCGAGTACTGTAATCACGCCGGAATTGTTCATGCCGGTAAAAATAGATTCCTTTGCCACGCGCATACATCCGGCAATGATGCCGTAGGCGAGGTTACTGTTGGACTTGAAACCGGCAGATATAAATTTTCCTATCAAGCCGACGGTTTTATCAAACAGATTGCCTCCAGGGTAATGAATATCATAAATGGCGGCTTTTTGTAGTGGAACATCATATTCGTCGAGCAGAATCACTGTTTCGCGATCTGTGACATCCTTCAGCCACTGTGTGTAAAGCCCCAAAAACTGCCTGAGATTAGCCTCAGATGGAACACCATCCTGAAAGCTTTGCAAAATTCCTTTTTCAACATCACTCAATACGCCAGATTCACGGAACAATCTTTTATGTGGCTGGCATGCCTGCCTAACCGCATCATTGAGCTGCTCAACAATTTCCTGATAAGAACGTCCAGACACATCCTTAAAAGAGAGCGATATCACCGGATACTTCCCCATTTCCTTGAGGACGTCTTCTCCGGCATCCATGACATTGAGTCCCTCGAAATAATGGCGGTTATCAACGGGCTTGCCGTCTTTATCCAGTGCATACTCAAAGAACGTCTGGAGTGTGCGCAGCATCAGCGTCTTGCCAAACCGACGTGGGCGCGTCACGACACAAATTTTTCGTTTTTGCGAGATCAGGTACGGGATAAAGCCCGTCTTATCCACATAGTAAATACCTTCGGTCTTTAACCCGCGAAAGCTCTCCGAAATCTCTCCAAATGGTTTCAGCTTCTTGCTCTCGTCCACTCTGCCCTCCTGCCATACAGGTGTTGACCCAATGCGAAATCCGTCCCACGTTGTCCCTCGCTTTGATCACGACGTCAAGGATTTTTGATTGAACGCGGGCTATCGGCATTGCCGATACGCCCATGCGCTCGCCTATGCGCCCACGGCCCACGGGCGGCACCGCGTATCGCATCGCGATAGCGGTGCCCCACGGCGTATCGGCCGTAGGCCGATAGCCGTGCTACCAAACATCAAAACGGCACATCAATAGGCATACAGGGCAGTTCGAACACCGCGACTTCCCACGATGCCTTCACAAGTGCCTCAGTGGCTTGACCGTCTTCCCGAAACATATCTCGATGTGTCAGACCGGCACGGAGCAGCCACTCGTGCAGGAACAGACCGTTCGGCATCATCGGATCGATGGGAAATGCGCCAATTTGGCGAGCTTCTTCGAAGGTCATGGAACAAAGGGCAAGTCTTTCATCGTCACTCATTGGATTCTCTCCATAGTAAAAGCCCATCCGAGAAGGGCGGTTGAGAATCGCGGCGTTCCTTATACGCTGTCTCTTGTGGAGAGTGCTTCCGCTTAGTGCCCTGTATGCCGGGATGATTCCCCACTGGGTGGGCGGCTTGCACCAGCTCGCTCGAACCGGGCTGCATTATGCGATGTGAAGTCTTATAACACATCTAAATCGCGGTTTTCGATTCAGCACCATGAAATCACAATTTTTTTGCAATAGCCTAAATCCTAAATCCTAAATTCCAAAACTCTTTCTTTCATTCCCTTGATATCCAACACACCATACGCAAAACCCTTGCGCACAAGCGCTTCGGGAAGGTATTCGTCATATTTCTCAAAAACGGGGACTTCCTTGGGATAGACTAAATCCAATGGATCAAAAGATTGGGATGCCTCTTCGATGAGTACTCGATAAAATGTCGCCTCATCTGCCTTCATTGTAAACTGCATATAATAGGGACGGCAGGAATTCAGGCCCTTTAATCCCAAGCGAGTGGCGCATTTGATCTTGAGAAATCGCTCGAACGCTAAAAAAGCATAGCTTCCAAGCCACGGGAACAACGCCCACATATTGCCACCGAGATGAATGAGCATCTTTTCGTTGAGTTGAGCTTTTTCAAACGTTTCCCGCGCTTCGCGCAGTCGACATATCGCATGGCGCATGAGATAAGGATAGCTTTTCTGCTCTTTTAGTACTTCGCGCATTCGTTCGAGGATACGCGTATGGATATCACCGGCAACGTCCCCGAAATAGGCCGGAATGTTCCCTTTGACAAGCGTACAGTAGACTTCACGGCGTTTGTGATCGACCTCCTCCACAACCCAGACACGGCCGGCAATCGCAATTTTATCACCGATTGGAGGCGGCTTGACGATTGTACCGAGTTCTTCCGAACCCGTCCGAACCGAATATTCAATATTTTCCTGAAAAACTGCATAAAATTTATAATTATTGACGATTCGTTCTCCGGTCAGACCAAGAATAAGCCCGCCATTCTCGGTGAGATTAATATGATCGGTTTCGATGAGATGTCGTAATAATATACGATAATCGTCCTGTGTAATTCTATGAAATACCGATAGCGGCAGCACGCGCGAAGCCAGTTCTCCAGGCGTCATCTCACCGCAGGATGCCAGTGTGCTCATCGTCTGATGATATAACAGGCTAAAAGGCAGTTTATCAGTCCTCGGAGGTTCGACAAAACGCTCTTCGACATAGAGCTGTATTAATGCAATTCCTTGAATGAGATACCACGGTATCATGTCGGGAATCATCGCCCTCGGTTCCGGATGATCCTCGCGCATGACAAACCACATTTCGGAGGGATTGCCGCGACGCCCCGTCCTGCCCATGCGCTGCAGAAAACCCGAGACCGTAAATGGCGCATCGATCTGAAATGCTCGCTCGAGTCTGCCGATGTCAATGCCCAACTCGAGTGTGGCTGTCGCACATACGCTCATACTCGAATCATCGTCCTTCATATCTTCTTCGGCGCTTTCGCGATAGGATGCCGACAGATTGCCGTGATGGATGAGAAATCGATCGGGTTCGTGATTCGCCTCGCAATATTGGCGCAGGTTTTGGCAGACGGCCTCGCATTCCTCTCGCGAGTTTGTAAAGACGAGGCACTTTTTCCCACGCGTATGCTCGAATATATAGCCGATTCCGGGATCGGCGGCTTTGGGCGCGGTATCTGTGGCAGAATCCAGAACGACGGGTTCAGCTTCGATCACGGCACCTTCGTCGGCCTGTGGGGCTGTGTTGAAAAAATGCTCCATGGAAATGCGCCAGACGTCTTTGGGGCCGTCAAACTTGGGAATGACGGTTCCATGCCCACTACCAGCGGCGAGAAATTTGCCTGCCTCTTCCGGGTTGCCGATCGTGGCAGACAAACCGATGCGCCTCGGTGAGCATCCCGCAAGATGGCATAAACGCTCTATCAGACAGAAAGTCTGACCACCGCGATCGGCGCGTAATAGCGAATGAATTTCATCGATGACGATAAAACGCAGATCTCCGAACAGAGACGGAATCTCGATGTGTTTGTTGATCATCAGGGATTCCAGCGATTCCGGCGTGATTTGCAATATCCCCGAGGGTTTGCGCATGAGCTTGCGTTTATGCGTCTGCGCCACATCCCCATGCCATCTCGTAACGGGAATGCCGGCTTCTTCGCAAAGCTCGTTTAACCGTCCAAACTGGTCATTGATCAGAGCCTTGAGTGGTGCGATGTATAGCACGCCGACCGATAACGACGGCGATTCATCCAGTAAGCTCAGGATGGGAAAAAATGCCGCCTCGGTCTTTCCCGATGCCGTCGAGGCGGTGAGCAGGACGTTCTCTTCCGTATTAAAAATGGCATCACCGGCAGCATTTTGTACCGCCCTCAGTGTCTGCCATCCTGAACGATATATAAATTCTTGTATAAATGGTGCGTATCGATGAAAAATGTCCATTATTAATATTAACTACAAGGCTTTTTTAATGAGCATGGCGAAATAAGAAGACACTTGATTATTGTTAGAAAATCGCCCTGAAAGGGCGAAAGATTTCAGCCCGGGGTGAAGCGCGTAGCGCGTAACCCCGGGTAAAAGCGTGTTTTCACAATTTTTCTCCCCCTCTCCCATTGGGAGAGGGGGAGATGTCGCCAACGGCGACAGAGGGGGTGAGGTCCCAAAAGCCAACTACAACGTAAACTCAGCATAGTTATCGTCAGCTTTATCGGATACTGCCTCAGATTTTGTAAATGAAAACTCTTCTGAATTCAAAAGGCTTTCAAGTGTGAGTGATGGATTTTGATACATCAGATCCATCAGCTCTATAAAATCGCGAATCACTTCGCGAGGCGTGATATTGGTGTCGGCACCGATGCGCTCATATTCAATGCGAATAAACAAGGCCAAATCATTTGTCGTGACTTTTTTCTCATAACCATAGAGATCGGCGTGCATGATCGAGAGCTTTTCGCACAGAACGAGCATCTCTTCGGCAACGAGTGGCTCCAGGCGGATGACTGGCGCAAGCAAATCCCTTGCGCCCGGACGCGAAAACTTTCCTTCCGCCAACCGTGAACGCAATGCCTCATAGCTATATATGCCGCGCCGTTTGTCTTCTATCGCCTGCGGCGTAGATCCCATAATAATCCCGAGGTATTTGGCTTTCCCCTGGAGCGTGTCATTATACATCGTCAGCATTTTTTCATAATTGTATTGGCGAGTAATTGAATTCGGGATTTTGTAAATGTTGACGAGCTCATCGATCATAATCATCATGCCGGTATATCCCGCGAGCCTGAAGAATACGGCAAATAGTTTCAAATAATCATACCAGTCGTCATCGGTAATAATAATATTAACACCGAGCTCTTCTTTGGCTTCGCGTTTCAGCGCGTATTCGCCTCTGAACCAGCGCACCACCTTAGCCTTCATGTCATCATTGCCATCGATATAGGCGCGATAATAGGTTGACAAAAGCCGCGCAAACTCGAAGCCATGTACCAGTTCACTGATGGATGACGTAACAGCATATATTTTTTTATCGACGACTGCCGTCAGTGCAGGATCGCCGGGCGCATATTCCGTTTCCTGAACGGCATCGCTTTGTACTTTGCTTATCCATCGATCCAGCACAAGCGTGAGCGCACCGCCTTCAGGTTTTGTCTTGGTCGAGAGATTGCCGATGAGTTCGCGATAAGTCGCAAGCCCCTGCCCCTTCGTTCCCTGAAGTCGTCTCTCTGGCGACAAATCGGCGTCAGCCACGATGAACCCGCGATCCATGACGTAATTGCGAATCGTCTGAAGCAGAAAACTCTTCCCCGAACCATACCGTCCGACGATAAACCGAAATGATGCACCGCCCTCCGAAATGATATCGACATCGTGCAGCAATGCCTGAATTTCATTCTTTCGGCCTACCGCAATATAGGGCAAGCCAATGCGGGGAACGACACCGCCTTTCAGGGAATTCAATACCGTTTGTGCAATTCGTTTCGGGACTTTCTTGTTTATTTCACTCATTTATTTCATCCAATAACTCTTGGATATCATCGCGATAGTCTTCTACAAGACTGATATCCTCACCATCGCATTCTACGATATTATCTCCAAACAAGTCAAACAGTGCCTCATTCATACCATCGGCAATGACAGTTGCCATGCCGTGATGCGATGCTATCGTGGCCTTTACGGATTGATTGTGCAAAAGCATCGACAGTATTTGAATCTGTTCTGCGCTTAGAGGCAGATTGCTCGCCTTATTATCATTTGCCTCTTTCCCTGCATCTGGCCCCTGATCGATTCGGGTGCCACTCGCGGTGAGTACATCTTTGCCTTGCTGAATTTCCTCGACTTGAGTCGGTTCGTGAGAGCCTTTGTTCGAACACGTATGCGGATGATCATCATGAGTTTCTGCCAAATCTTCCTCTGTCAGTAGGCTGTCGCACGTCGACAGGGCATCTTGCCGGATCTGGTCTAGGTCTGAAAATCGAATCGTGACTTTGGGCCTGGTGGCTTCGGCTTTCGCTTTTCTGTCGAGCTCGATGACGGCTTCGATGAAAGGCGACGCCCAGGTCTCTTCCAGCTTTTGCTTCAGAGGGTTTCCTGTCTTTAGGTACAGGCGAAATTGCCTTTCTGCCTCATGGATGAGTCCATTAAATGTTTTTTTATCAAAATTGAAAATCGAATAACTTTGCTCTTCCCATGTTGCATTGCGATACGTGTACTTTCTGGATTCATTCAGTGCATATACTCTTGGTTCCTGTTTCTTTTGTTCAAAGTAGATTGCATTGCCAAATGGATAGTGGCGAATTGTCCTTTTATAACCAAAGCAGGTTGAAAACAGGCTTTTGCCATTATGGCTATAGTTTGCTTGTGTATATTTCCATAATTCTGCATACAAGCGTTTTCCTTCATCTCCTTCTTT
>JAZODZ010000694.1:0-16385 GCA_045597285.1 Myxococcota bacterium | reverse complement strand
ACTCGACCTGGATCGCGTCGAAGCACTGATGAAAAAGACGCATTTCGACTGGGTCACGATGGTCCACAACGAGACGAGCACGGGCGAACTTCAGCCTGTCAAAGCTGTTGGCGCTCTGTGCCGCAAGTACGGGGCAAGGCTTTTCGTCGATGCCGTGAGCAGTTTCATGGCCGATCCTCTCGATCTCGAAGACTGCAACGTCACCTTTATGAGCACTTCATCCGGCAAGGCGATTGGCATGGGACCGGGGCTTTCGCTCGTCGTGGGACGACGCTCGGAATTCGAGAAACTGAGCACCTATCCAGTCCGCAATTATTACCTCAGTCTCGCCCGCCACTTCGATTTCTTTGAACGCAAAAAACAGACGCCAAACACGCCGGGGATCGCGCACTTTCTCGCCATGAATGAAGCCTTCAAGATTATCATCGAGGAAGGCGTGCAGAACAGGCTTCAATATCAGGCGCTCAAAGCCCGCACCTTCCGCGAGGGATTGAAAGCCATCGGTCTGCATCTTTTGCATCCCGATCACGTCCTCTCGAACGCGGTTTCGACGATATGTCTGCCCGAAAACGTCGAATTTGCTGACCTTCGCGAGGCTTTGCGCAATCGTGGGTTCATCGTCTACGGCGGCAAAGGGCCTCTCACCGACAAGATTTTCCAGGTCTCGACCATGGGTCACGTCAACTGCGACGATGTCCGCGACCTGCTCGCCGCAATTCGCGATTCGCTTGCCGTTTGCAAGCATTCCGCGGCGTAAAACCATCCCCTTATCCCCTCTTCCCACGGAAGAGGGGGTATTTTTTATGGGACACAGTCATGCGAATAATAAGCGTATTCCTTGTTTTGGTTTGTACGTTGGCTTTCGTATCGTGCAACAAATTCGTGCCTTCTTCTGACGATTTTGAAGTCGAGAGTTCAGAAGATGACGATGGAACATCCCATCATAAAACCGAGATACAGAAAGGAGTTGCTGACAACATGTATCATCTCATCGATCCGCAGACACAAATGCAGGTCTTGCAATACCAGCATCCCGATGGCTGGATGACGGGCGGCAAGGCGCAGTGGCTGACAAACAGCCCGAATGTGCCGCATTCGTGGTATTTTTGGTCCGCATCTCCCGATGGGTTGATGAAATTCTTCGTTTCATCGAGCGTTCAGATGGCCGGGCAAGGACGCATTGGCCAGAACCCCATGCTGAACGATCCGAGCGTGCTTGCAAACCAATTCTTTATCCCCGGGGCACAGAAGGATTACAATCTTTCAAACATCGCCATCAAGGATATGAAATTCGCGCCCGATCCCAATGCGCAGGAGAAACAGCAGAAAATTGCCAATGATGTGGTCAATTACGGCCTGCGTGCAACCGATGTGCGTTGTGTCATATATGCATTGGATCTGACCGGATATCGCGACGGACAGCAGTTTTTCGTGTCCTACATGGTGCCGATGAATATCATCGAGACGCGCCCGGGGATGGGGTTTGTCCATTCGGTAGAAATGATACATCTATTTTCGGAAGGCGGGCCCGTGGGTACGGAAGAAAAAGTATCTCAGATATTTAACAAATCTGTCGGCACGATGGAACTCAATCCCAATTTTGAGCAGTTCAAACAACAAGTTGCCCAGATGCAGACGCAGCAAGCCATTGCCGAAATCAATCGCAAATTCGAGATTATGCACCAGCGGCATTTGCAGAACATGGCCGATAGCGATGCGCGACTGAACAATTTCCTCAAGGAATCCGACCGCAAACACGCCCAGGTGATGGGGCGAAGTGGTTCGGGCAGTGCAGGCGGTTCGGGTTCGATGCTCGACAAATGGGATGAATATATCAAGGATGTCGATCTGGTACAGAACCCCAATGGCGGTGATTTATATATCGACAACCGACATGATCACGCCTGGATCAACTCGGACAACGAAGTCATGTACATGGACAGCGACATCTTCAATCCGAATGAAAACTCTGCGTTCAATTATCGCGAATGGAAGAAGATTAGATAGAATTAAGCCCGGCATTAAGCCGGGCTGTTCGAAATATCGGAGGGAAACCTTTAACCCATAGGGAATCCGGCACTATTGGGCAAACCCGGGCTATACAGATTCTTAACACCGGATTCGATGGTTTTGACCGAGGTATGCGGAACCATGGCCTCGTCATTCGTGTTGCTGTCTTCCGACGCGCTTCGGCCAGCGGCAGTTCCTTTTTCAGTTTCGGGAACGGTTGCGGAATGAATGACCGTACTGTCGGCACGTTTTACGAGCCTGACATTGCCAGACGTGGCATCCACAGCTGATTCGATATTGTCTGAAGCCAACGTTTTGGCATCGAGATCGAGAGCCGTCAGCGTCTGTCCTGAAGGATGAATGATGAGGTAAGTTTTGGCCGGTATGCATCCCTTTGCATGAATTTCATTTCCGTTATACGTCAGGGAAAGATTATAGAGCTGCAATGTCCTGTCAGACTTGTTATAAAGCTCGATATACTTCATCTGTTTATTGTTGGAATGCTCCAAGTTTGCCGAAGTATCAGGATTTGCGAACACTTCGTTGATGATAATATCACCCGCATCCGCCTTCTCTGAGCAATCAATGCCCTTACAGATATTATCGATGCAGTTATACGATTCGCAGTCGTTATCCGAATGGCATTTTTTATCCACGACGCATGTGGTGCCGCAACGGCCGCCGCAGTCCACGTCTGACTCATCGCCGTTCTGTGCACCGTCGCTGCACGATGTACATACGATTCCGTCACAGGAACCGCTGGCACAATCGTCTTTAGAATTGCAGGTCTTGCCGTCTGCACACTTGCCACATGAACCGCCGCAGTCGACATCGGATTCGGTACCATTGCTTATGCCGTCCGTACACGATATGCAGACACCATCGCACATATTGCTGGCACAATCATCGTCGGCATTGCAAGTCTTGCCATCTGCACAGAGTTCACACGACGAACCGCCGCAGTCGACATCGGACTCATCTCCCGAACGGATGCCATCGGCGCACAGGGCGACCACGGCCTTGCAAATACCGTTGTCACAATTATCGCTCAGGCAATCAGAGTTTTTGCTGCAATGCTTCTTGTTTGCGCACTTGTCGCATGAACCGCCGCAATCGACATCCGTTTCATCGCCGTTTTTCTTCGTATCGGAACAGGATGCATTGGGCTTGCTCTCAGTTTTATTTTTGCAGAAATGGTTTTCACATATCTGATCTTTTCCACAGTCGCTCGAAGTATCGCAATTGCCGTTCTTGAGGCCCGAGACTGAACCGTAGTTGTCGCAGCCGCTGACGCAGTAGGTATTATTATTCTCACAACCATATATGCCACAAAGGGCAACGGCCACCAAACTCAAGAGCCAATTGATTTTTTTCATAATGAACCTCCGGGAATCAGGTTAATCAGCCAATTCTTCAGCGAATCAAGTTTATGGATTTTTGCTCAGCCAGGCATCGCGCATTTTTTTGCCCTTGCCTTCTGGATCCATAAAGGTATCCCGTCCGCTGTTATTACCCGGAAAAGCTCCGGTCGATCGATAATAGGAATACATCGAAGTACGGGTTGTATCCTCGCTCTTGCCGATGCGTTTAGCCTGTTCCGCGACGAATGACTGCGGGAAGTAGACGTCAAACATGTGTTTTCCGTGGACTGCGCCATTGGCCATTTTGCCGTAGCATCGTGCGGCATAATTGCCTGAAAGATGCCCGGCCGTCGTATGCCCAAACACGGTAGCATCGGGCCCCATTTCTTCGGAAAGCAGCTGAGCGAATGAACCCTTGCCACCCGTGAACGGGTCTTGCTCTTTAATAACATTCCCCGTATAGCGTTCATTCCAGTTTTCCTTCGTACTGCTGTTCCGTGCCGTACTGCAGGCATAAAGCTGAACGCGAAGTGCTTTGCTGTTGAGATATCCGTAAACGGTCGAACCGAAATCCTTGATATTTTCATTCTTGAAATAACCGCCGCCGAAATTGAGGCCGGTTGTAAAGCCGTGCGTCATTATCGTGAGGTTTTTAATCTGAGAACACTTGCTGTCATCAAATCCCTCGCGAGGATGATCCTCGAGACATTTGACGACAGCCCGACCGGTTTCCAGAATGCCGGATTTCAACTGGGGATAGGTTTTGATTTTTCTATATATATCTTTGCCAAGTGCACCACTGGCGACATTAAGCGTATGATATTCCTTTGAAAAGGAGTTGGCCTGGCTATGAAACTCGGCCGCCTGATCCGAACCGTCGTATGCGAATATGATATTATAGCCATTGGGGTTATTGTCGCGAATGAAATTGGCAATTTCCTGAGAACAGCTGGCTGCGGAAGTGGCCGAAGCAAAATCGGTATCCGGACGATAAATCCAACCTTCGACATTGCCAGATTTGATATTGATCCACCCGCCCTGTTCTTTAACGACTTCCACCGTTTTTCCGTAGCGCAGTCCGCCGACGCGATCATACCAGACACCGGGACCTTTTCGAATGGAAACGGCACCTTTTGTGATTTTGGCGGTTGTTAGCGCAGACTGAACCTCGGCAAACTCATCGTTCGGAAGCATACCATTTTCTTCATCTGAGCATGAATTCAAGGCAAATCCCATGAAAACTGCCGTGCACAACGTGGCGACTTCAAACCAGCGAAAATGCTTCATAAGACCTCCAAGGTAGAATTACCGTTCCGAAAAACCGATAGCCCTAAATGTATTAGCCTCGTATGGAAAACAGGCAAAACAGCCTGTCCCATTTTCTAAAATTAGTCTCTTATGCCTTGAATAGCAAGAAAATATCCGGATTAATTGTAACTGTTCAGTTGCCTAACTTTGCCCCACGGATGGGGGCGACGGGGGAAAAGCGACTTGACTTTTCTCTCTTCGCTTCCAATGAATCGCAATGATATATAGCTGTATTGCATTCATTACGATACAAATCTCATTTACGGCGAAAATGTCATTTCAACTTATATCTTGTCAAGGGCGAAAATGTCATTTCAACTTATATCTTTTCAGGAAGGATACACGCTTTTGGACGAAGCTGTGAGTGTCTATTTGAATAATACATTCAGTACGGATGGCTTTTGTTTTGATATGCAGCTTTGCGATGAAGAAAATATAAGTTCTTCCATGATGTCTATTCATGATTTTTATCAGGCATGGTCTGTAATAAAGAAAATTCTTGTTCAAAAGATTTATCATCAGCAAACCGATTGCACAGAAATTAATCAATATATCGCGAAAAATCACCCAATCACAAATGCTGAGTGTGACAAAATATCGAAAATTGAAATACTGCAGCATGATATCGTTTATATCAGTCTCTGTTTTTTCAATGACGTTCAATGCTCTATATGGATTCATCCTAATCTCAAATACAATATGGATCTGATGCACACAATCAAACCCAAGGAAAATTCTGCTGATGAACAGCGCAGACCTTATCTTGGAGAAAGATTAAACATGCATTCGCAAGTCATTCAGCCACCAAGGCTCAATTTTATCGAAAGAAAGGAAACACCAGTGCCATCCATTATCTTCGATACGATATGAACGTCTTTTGGGTTCTATGCGCCCAGGAACTCGTTCACAAGTTTTGTGCGGCGGGGAACAGGTCGAACCATGCCAACAAACTCACCATCTGAACGGATCACCCCCTGACACGTGCCCGTTCGCCGTATGCGCCACAGGCGCATAGGCGAGCGCAACGGCGTATCGGCATCAGGCCGATAGCCGTATCCCATGGTAGGCACGTGACACGTGCCTGGCGAGCCGTATGCGCATGTAGTAGAGACGTGTCGTGACACGTCTCTCTGCGCATAGGCGAACGCAACGGCGTATCGGCATTAAGCCGATAGCCGTGCCAACAAATGAATGATGTTTGCGGTATGGCGAAAGGCGCGTTATAAAAGCAATCGGTCTGTAGTCGCAGACGGCCTTACTCTTTGCCCGGTATTTTAGCCATGAAACATCTTCTTCGTAAGCTCGGTTTGATTCCTCTCGCCCTCTGTTTGGCTTTTGCCGCATGTCAGATTTCGTGTTCGTCAAAACCGGATGGCGTGACCCAAAAGACCATCCAAATGCCTGTCGAATATCCGACATCGGCTTCCGATACGCTTAAAAAGCTTTCGCCGAGTGTGCCCGCCGATTCGCAAGTGCTTGCTTTCGGCAGTTATGGCTCTTTGACCGACGCCATTGCACAGTTCAGAAAATGGAAACTCGTCGACGACTCAGAGGTCGAAAACCTACTCAAGGACTTGGGAACACATTATCTCCTCAATCCAGGCAAACTCGAAAGCTGGTTCAAGGCCGGGTTCCATACGGGTTCCGGATTCGTCGCCGGATACAGGGAACAAAACGCTTTTGTCGTGATCGATCTCATCGATGTCGATGCTTTTAAATCCTGGTGGGATAATTTTCTCAACGAGGAATTTGGGCGGCCACGGTATTCGGAAGAACAGGTCGATGGCATTCGTTATACCAAAATTCATATTCTGAACCGCGATTTCGCCACGATGATAAATCACGGCACCGATCCGATGACGATTGTCTTTGGCGACGGAATCGTTGCGGGAAGCCCGGATTCTTTTGAAGCGGCTCAAAAAATATATGCATCTGGTAAAATACAGAGCAATGATTTCCAGAACATCACGAAAAATCTGGAAAAGAAGCCCGTCGCAGTCTGGATGAACGGCTCCGCCCAACTCCTCGATAAACTTCCGCAAAAATTCGATATCGCGAAAGACTGGTGCGATGCAGCTTCCATCGAGTTTTCTTTCGCCGATAACGGCCCGGACGTGCGCTTTTCCTGCCCCTGGGCGAATACGAACTTTATGGATAAGCCTCGCGGACAGTTCATTTCCTCGCTGGTCGACGGCAACAACGGAAACCGGGCGAATGCCATTCTCAAAAGCAATCCTTCGTCAGCTTTCCGCGTCCTGATAAATCCGGAGGCTATCGAGTCGATTGTTTTGCCGAAAGCCTCCGAAAGCCAACGCGCCCAGTATGCCGCGTTGAAAGACAAACTCACGCAAAGACTGATCAAACTCAATGTCGAGGAACAGATTATTTATAACATGGGCGCTGCCTGGGCCGTCATCTACGATGTCTCGCTTCCGCCGCTTCAAAATCCTAGCATCAAGGAAGTTCTGACCGCACAGAATGCCGCGCTGTTCATTCCCTTCAGGGATGCCGAAAAATCGAACGGTTTTTTTGCAAAAGTCAATATCATCAAGAAATTCGTGCCCGAAGACAAAGCCGTCATCGACCTCGAAGACGAAATTCTCCACGCGAAAGTCAAATACGAGAATCAGACAGTTCACATCGGCTATCGAAACGGATTGCTCGCCATTTCTACCGATTCCGCATGGAGCAAAATCCCTGATATTCTTAACGCAGACAAGGCTCCGGAATCGGGATCATCGCTCGCCAAAGACACAAACGCACTCGCCGGGCGCGTGCGGGTATCCGACATGACGACCTTGCTCGGCATTCGTTTCGCCATCATCAAGGAGCAGATCGGCAATTTCCTTTCGCCATTCGATTATTTTGAATTCCAGGCTTCTACCGATAAGGAAATGTTCGAATGCTCGGCTCAGGGCGTTCTAAAATAGGCCCTAAAATAAAGGCGTGCGGCACGCCGATTCGTGCCGCCGATTCGCCTTTCAAATCACACGCTCTCCAGGGCAATGCGCGGCACATTCGTCTGAATCTGTGTCGTGAGCTCGTAGTTGATCGTTCCAGACCACGCCGCGAGCTGTTCTGCACTGATAAATTCGTTCCCCTGACGGCCGAGAAGCACGACTTCGTCGCCAGCCTGCACATCGGGAATATCCGTCACATCGGCCATGCACATATTCATGCAAATGCGCCCGCGAATCGGTGCACGGTGGCCGTGAATGAGGACATGCGCGAGGTTTGACACGCTGCGATCGTACCCATCGTAATACCCGACGGGCAGGACGACTATGCGCGTGGGATGCGTCGTCTGATAAGTGCAACCGTATCCGATCACGGAACCCGTCGGGATCGTCTTGACCTGTGCGACGATCGTTTTCCACGTCAAAGCCGGATGCAAATCGACATCTTTTCCAAGCAGTTTGGCGCTCACATAACATTCCGTCGACGGCCACATGCCATAACAGGTAATGCCGGCGCGCACGAGCTCGCAGTGCGTGTTCGGCCATAAAATACCAGCCGCCGAGTTCGCAATCGTGCGAATCGTCGGCTTGAAGCCGTTCGCCGTCAGAATATCGTTGTATTCACTGAATATTCTGAGCTGTTCGTATGCAAAACTGTGATCCGTCGTGTCCTCGATATTCGCGAAATGCGTGCACGTGCCTTCGAAAACGATATACGGATATTTCGACATATATCGGACGAGTTCAAGGGCGTCAGTAATCGTCAGCCCCTGTCGCTGCGTGCCCGTCTCGAGCTTGACGATACACCGCATCTGACGGGATTTGGCCGAACTGGCGGCTCCAAGAGCATCGATCTGCGATTTGTCATAAACCATCGCGCGAACGCCGAGATCGACCGCCGTCTCGGCGTGCATGGGCGGAACATGTCCCATCACGAAAAGATTGCCGTCATACCCATCCTCGCGCAACTCCGCCGCCTCGTGCAGGGAATCCACGCACAGCCAGGTTGCCCCGCCTTTGATAAATGCTCGCCATGCCAGCTTTACCCCATGCCCGTAAGCATTCGATTTGACGACGGCGGCGATTTCGGCCCCCGGCGCAAGTCCGCGCTTTAACGTTTCCATATTGTGCGTGAGTGCGGCCGTGTCGATAAGGCAGCAGCTGCGGTGAAGTCCCACTTCTTTTGGAAGTCCCATCGTCAGCCCCCCTTACTTCAACAGTTTGGAATACTTGCGGAAAACATCGTTGCCCGCTTCTTCAACTGCCTGATAGACGAGCGTTTCGGTGTTCGTCGTGATGACGCCCACATTCGAAAGCTGCATAATCGCATTCTTCCAGTGCGCCTTCTTTCGTGATGCGACGCCGTCGACTGGCACAAACAGCGATATTTCCTCATCTTCGTCTTCGGCAATCAGATCGAGTGCTGTCATCAAAACACAGATGTGCGCCTCGACACCGACGATTATCAGGCTCTGCGGGATGTGCGGGCAAACGCGTTCGCAAAACGCCGTCTCGCCTAAGCATGAAAACGTCATCTTTTCCACGCGTACAGCGTCTTTCAGCTTTTCTGCGAGCTGCGGAATCGTCTTGCCGAGTTTCGCCGGGTTCTGTTCTGTGTAAAAAATCGATGAATGATTGTCTTTCGCGAGTTCGATCAGGATATCGACATTTTTCACGAGCTGTTCACGAACATCCTCTGGAATCGCGCTCAAAAGCTTTTCCTGCATGTCGATTACCAGAAGGGCACAGTCATCAAATACTGGGATCATGTTGCATTCCTTTGCGTTAAAATCTCACTGAACCGGGAAGTGTTCCCGTTATCCCTGCGCGGCAATAATCGCGCTGAAAACGCCGCGTCTTTTATTCCAATCCCCTATAAAAGTAACCTATTTTGTTTATTTGTTTCGAATTTGAGTAGCGATTTTCGAGTTGGAGTTACTAACATGGCTTTTTGCCATACTTTTAAATTTTTATAGTTGCTTCCCAAATCTGATTCCTGTTGATTGATGTTAAGGCAAAAAACTCAAACTCCCAACTCAAACTCAATCATAAATGGGATTATTACCAAACGCCTTGATATATGACGGGTACTTGCCCAGGCATTCTGCCGCCTTATTCATATATTCATCCCAGGTCAGCGGCGCATTGAGCGTTTTGAACTTCGCCGAAGCTGCGTAAGGAATCTGGCGCAGATACCAGATGTGAAAGAGCATTTGACGCTGTCGGGCATCCACAAAATCCCATTCCGAGATGAGTTTTGAATAGACTGCGGAATTGCCACACACTTTATCACGATATTCATCATTATTCCCTTTATATATGGCGAGGTAGTAGAGAGTATTGCGCGGAATCGTGAGCAGAGAGTCATCACAGAGGTCTTTGGGGAGATTCGTATCAGTCGCAATTCTTAGGGCTGTGAGGGCTGTCAATGCTTTCTGAATGGATTCTTCATAGAGGGGGTCAAGCGTGGCATAGCAACCGAACTCATAATATTCATCATCCTCATCATTCTCTTCTCTCTCAATCATTTCTTCTTCATAAGCAGTTTTACACTTCATGAGCACTTTTTTAATGACGAAAAATCCATCGGGAGCTTTTCCCTTTTCTGCCATAATCTCGCGCTCGACTTCGGCCATAAGATCGAGCTTTGGAAGCGCCTGCATGGATTTATCCAGGAGATCGAGCAATTCATGATTGCTGTCGCAATGCGCATCGGAATAATAACGACGACAGAACTGAATTGCAAATTTCGAATACTTAATGGCTTGTGGGATATTCGGTTTAATATCTTTCACGCCATAATAGCTATATCGGATAACTGGATTCAGCGTTTCCCGTTTCCAATAATTCGTTAAATATTGGTCATCATCTATAACGCCATCCAGAATTTCTTTATATATATTATATGCTTTAACCTTGTCCTGAACCTGTTCTGAACCATTTTCATATAGCTTTGCCAATTCGAGTTTTACATTATAATATCCATCATATTTTTTAGAAATACTAGAAAATTTGGATTTCGATACAATTTTTGTAACAACATTCAATGCGGAATTGTACCATTGCAAGGCTTTGGTATCATCGCCTAAAAAATGTGCAGAATTAGCAATCGATACGGCATAATCCCGAAGGGGTTCCATCTTTTGAGGTGTTTTCTCATACCAGTGATAGGCATTTTCACTGAAAACGATATTCTTTTGGTGCCATTCGGTTTCCGTTGCACGATCCCCGTTTGAACGTGCATCTGAAATCATCTGTAAAATAACATCGTGAGCTTTGGAATAATTATCTACCTTTGTATAGTATTCAACAGCCTTCGGTCTATCGGATTTAATTCCCAGAAATTCCAGTTCTTCATCGTTATAAATACCACTATACAGAGAAGCTAATAATTCAATGGCACCTTTATCGCCGCCATCCGCTTTCTGAATGAGCCAACTTCTGAGTTTTTCGGGACTTTGTTTTTCATCCTCATGCGCGATGATTAGACGTTTGAACAATTGTGATTTATGATCATAACTCCAAGACTCATCTTCATCCGGATAAAGCAGGATATCTCCAAAACTGACATCATCCTGTTCCCCACGACACCCCGTCAGGTGATGAATCTGTGAACGCAGAATATAAACATTTGGCCTGTCAATATTGGCAACTGCCTTGAGCCAGTTAGCTGCAACTCGATAATCTATTTTATAATCAAGCGAGGCTTCTGCCAGCTGATCTAAGGTATAATCCTCATCTTCATCGAAGTCGTCTGTATTATATCTTACGGTATGTTCCTCGCCTTCACAGTCCCCGCATTCTACTTGGGTCCATCCAATGGCACTCTCGTCATATTTGAAAAGGCAGTACTTGTGATAAAACTCCTCATTGGCTTTGGTATGCAACTTCGTCCAGGCATGGTATTTGGAATCTCGTTTTTCGAGTTTTTTAACCATGGCGTCATCTGCCGGAACATCAATTCCATCGGCATATTTCATGGCAAGTATGAATATGGCATCATTGCTACCCAAATCGGCAGCCTTTTGAAGCCATTGAAGCGCTTTTTTGGGGTCTTTCGCACCATTTAACCCAAGTTCATGTATCATCCCCACATGAAAATAGGCATTGACAACACCATGTGCAGCAGCACGAACGAGCAGCTGATAACCTCGCGTTTTATCCGTAGTACCAACGCCATTCCAAAGCGCAAGGCCGAGAATGTATTCCGCATTCCCATTTCCACGCGCTGCTGCCAATTCCAGCCACTCCATGCCCTTTTGGTGACTTTCGTTATCGTCAAACATTGGGCTTACCTGATACTGAACCGATGGATTGGCTGCCAATATCGCGAGTTCATACCCATCTTCATAAGCAGCTTCACGCCAGCGTATCATCTCGCGATGCATTTCCCGCCTGCCAAGCGCTTTTTTCACTTTTTTGCCATTGTTATAGTTCATCACACCCTCAATGTTGTCACGGTACATCATGTGTGCGATGAACTTAGACACCTCATCGCCTTTTACAGCAGCCTTCATGATGGCAACGATATCTGGCAACGGCTTCATGTCAGGCTCAAAAGCAATACTTTCGCTCTTGAGAAGTTCCGTACCATTGGGCAGAGGCTTCGGCGGATCGGCCTGCACACTTTGCTGTGCCTTGGCTGCCGGTTCCTGGGCAATCGCGGTGCGATATGATGCAGAAAATAGGCACATCGTCAATATCGTGACATATACGAGCTTCATTCCAATGGCTTTCATCATCTCTTATTTCCCAATATACTTGGCACGCACAGGCTGCTATAGCCAAAATTTGAATATAACGAGTATGAATGTAAAGTGCGAGTTGAATCGTGATTTTTTGTGTTTTGGTTAACGCGTGTGGATATTTCGATTGATTGTTATGCGAAACGAAAAGCCTCCTGCCTGGTTTCGACAACCCCACGTACATAAGAAACGTCATTTGAGACTGAATAATTGCCGAATAATGTGATAAACTCCAATCCGCAATGGAGCGCCATTGCACCAGGAATGATTCCGGCAATGAAAAATAAACCACGAACCACAATGTATTGAACCATGCGTCGAAGCAGCAAAAGCGGACTGGAACCGGGAACCCCGGTATATGTAGGTGAACAGAGAACGGATCGCGTTCAAATCGACGTGATGTGTTACAACGAAAATGCACTCACGGAACACGAAAATACCGATATCGACGAACTCAAGAAAATAAGCACGTCCTCCGATGTTGTATGGGTCAACGTGATCGGTGTGCATGACGTGGATATTCTAAGACAAATCGGAGAAATCTTCGATATCCATCCGCTCACAATCGAAGACATCGCGAACACGGATCAGCGCCCCAAGTACGAGGACTATCCCGGCTATCTATTCTGCGTGCTCAACATGATTCAGTACGACGGGAAGGCGCAGGAACTCGCTCTCGAACACCTCAGCCTCGTCGTGGGACAGCATTTCATCATCTCGTTTCAGGAAGAAAATGGTGACGTATTCGACGGCGTCCGGGACCGCCTGCGCCAGAACAAAGGCAAGCTGCGCTCATCGGGCAGCGACATGTGCATGTATGCATTAATGGACGCGATCGTGGACGGTTATTTCGGTGCCATCGAAACGCTCGGCGACGGCATCGAAGCCTGCGAGGACAACCTCTTTGGCAATATCGAAAAAGTCGATCTGGCACAGGTTCACGGTTACAAGCGCGAAGTGCTCGACTTTCGCAAAACCGTCTGCCCGCTGCGCGACGAACTCTCGATGCTCGGACGCACCGAATCCGACCTGATTACCAAAGAAACCCGCGTCTATCTGCGCGATGTTCACGATCACGTCATCCAGGTCATCGACATGATCGACTCGTATCTCAACATTTTGGGCAGCATCCACGACACCTATCTGTCGCTTTCGAGCAACCGCATGAACGAAATCATGAAGGTGCTCACGACGATTGCGACGATCTTCAACCCGCTCACGTTTATCGTCGGCATCTACGGCATGAACTTCGACAACATGCCCGAACTCCACTGGACTTATGGCTATGCCGTTGTATGGTTTGTCATGATCGTGGTCGCCATCGGTCTCATCGTCATCTTTAAAAGATCGAAGTGGCTCTGATCTGCGCTCGCCTATTGCCTTTCGGCAATACGGCTCGCCTTGGCTCGCGCTATGGCCGCAGGCCATACGCGCTCGCATTTTATACAGATATTTCCATCAAACGAAGCCCGTAGGGCTTTGTACGGATTCACGCCAAGGTTACATGCCACCTCTTTGACTGAAAGAACTGCATTGACGTTTTAACGAACCTGTGCAATTCTGAGAAAAATTGCGTATTTACGCAATTTTGCTCAATGGAGTCACCATGGAATACAGACGATCACAATATATAGACAGGCTGGCCACCAAAAGACATAACGGTTTAATTAAAATCGTTACGGGCATGAGACGAGCTGGCAAATCGTATCTGCTGTTTACGCTTTTCAAGAAATATCTCACAGATAATGGTGTTGCCCCAGATCAGTTCTTGGCGATTGCCTTGGATGATTATGCCAACAAATCATTGCGGAATCCGGAACAGCTCTATGAGTTTGTTAAATCCTGGGCAAATGATGACCAGCCACGATACTTATTGATCGATGAAGTTCAGCTGTTGAATGAGTTTGAATCCGTCCTCAACGGATTTCTTCACATTCCCAATCTGGATGTCTATGTGACAGGCAGCAATGCCAAATTTCTATCAAAAGATATTATCACTGAATTCCGTGGCAGAGGGGATGAAATATATCTCCAGCCTCTGTCTTTTGCAGAATTTATGGAAGGCTGGTCTGGACATCCCCGCGATGCCTGGAATGAATACATACAATTCGGGGGAATTCCAATCGTTGCATTGCAACCGAATTCCCTGGAAAAATCCAGTATCCTAAAAAATCTACTCAGTGAAACCTATATCAATGATATACTTTCTAGACACCGTATAAAAAATAAGACAGAATTTGAAGCGCTCATGAATCTTCTGGCTTCAGGCATCGGGGGGCTTACGAATCCCAAGAAATTAGCGGATACGTTTAAGACGACCAAAAATGTTTCAATATCGGAAAATACAATTCGAAATTACATCGAATATTTAATGGACGCATTTTTAATATCTGAATCCATACGCTATGACATTAAGGGCAAAAAGTATATTTCTGCTCCGCTAAAATACTACTTTACCGATATGGGAATCCGGAATGCCAGAATCAATTTCAGACAAATCGAGGAATCGCATGCAATGGAGAATATTATTTATAACGATCTCATCCGGCGAGGATATAATGTTGATGTTGGGATCATAACTCAGAATCTGAAATCGGAACATGGTGAAAGCCTGCGAAAACAATTCGAGGTCGATTTCGTGTGTAATCAAGGATATAAGCGTTATTACATTCAATCGGCTCTGCATATTCCCGATGAAGATAAATTGCGCCAGGAACAGGCATCATTGCTACAAATTGGAGATGGTTTTAAAAAAATTATCATTTGCAAGGATGTCATTACCCATTATACAGAACAAGGCATACTCATACTCGATCTCTTCGATTTTTTGCTTCGTGAAAACAGTCTGCTCGAATGATGCGGCTACGATAAATCAACCCCCAATGTGCAGGCAAACTGCTCGAAAACTTTCTCAGCCTCTATTTCTCCATCGAATTCCAATTTAGTGGCAAGTAATTCTGCACATTGCGACTGTGTCAAATCGGAAACAATATACAAAAGAGAACGAGCACGGGATGTGGCAACGTAGAATTCTTTTTTAAACCTCTTGGGGGTATACTCTTTCGACTTGCGGGTAAAATAATCATAGTCCATATCGACAATGATAATACAATCCTTCTCCAACCCTTTAAATTCCCTAAATGTATAAACGGGAATATTCTCAAATTTCTTATCGACGATCAAATCAACCAAACATGAGTTACCTCCCGGCAAATATCTGCATGACTTCACGGTTGGGAATGGCCAATTCGCAATCCCAGGCGTCGTAGAGCATTGGCCATCAGCGGTAGATTATTAAGTTTTACAAACTATTGGTAACACTTCAATCAAACACTTCATATGACGCATAAGAAATTTGCAGTCTACACGTCCTCTTTGTCGTCCATAAGCCGCAGCGATCCGTAGTGACGTACGCCTCGAACTCCAGGCAAGTATGCACGTGTCATGACATATGCATCGCCGACCCGCGTTTAGCAAGCTCTTTTATTCACTCGCCATGGGCAAGCAAGTCAAGAAAAAAGTAACGCCCGCGTATCGCAGATAGCGGGCGATGCGGCGGCGTATCGGCGTAGCCGATAGCCGTCGCTAGCGAGCTGTAGGCGCGTGACACGCGCCAAAGCGAGCAGGCATAGGCCGCGCCATAATCGCTCGCCCAATTACCCTAAGATATGCTATACTGTTACAGTGTGGCCGTTTGGAGCCATCGCATAGGCTATGGAGGTAACAGATGGGGCTGTATGTCGATCCCAATGAGGCTTTGTTGCGAAGGGCTGTCAATTCGAGGGTTTACGTCGATAAATCGCTGATTATTCATGAGCTGAACCAACTACTGAATACGGAAGATGCTTTCGTATGCGTCGCGCGGCCGCGCCGGTTCGGAAAGTCGATGGCAGCCAATATGCTCGCCGCCTACTACAGCAAGAACGCGAACTCGCGACCGCTTTTCGAAAAACTCAAGATCGCGCAGGCCCCCGACTTCGAGACGTATTTGAACGCATTTCACG
>JAZODZ010000693.1:0-4013 GCA_045597285.1 Myxococcota bacterium | reverse complement strand
GTAAAACACTGATAAAGGCGGTTGCGAGGGTACTCGTGATGTTCAGCGCAAAGAAGATGACAAAGTTTTTCCCGCTCATTGGCACGGGAATCGAAACGGTCGTCGACAAGGTTCTGTGTGAACGCCTCGGGCGCGAATGCTGGCGAGCCTATTCTCACCGCATGAAGGTCGCCAACGAGAATGGAGCCAAGGCAACCGCTGACGAAACCGAACGAGAGAAAAAAGACCAGGAAGCCAAAGAAGAGGAATAACCTCTTAGTAACAATAAGCGCTCTGTGAAGTATATCACGGAGCGTATGCACGGGTTTGAGATAAGATTATGAATACGAAAATAAGAGCCGCGATATTATCCATACTGATGGTGTGTTGGGGGTGTGCATCCGAGATTGTTCAAGACGACGGTGAGGAATACAAGGTATGCAACGACACGGCCGAGTCTTATTTTTGTAAAGCAGGAGACTATTGCTGCCAGGGGAGTTGCCATACACCGTCGGAATATGACTGCGGCGGTTGCGACATCGTCTGCGGTGCGGAGCAGATGTGCAAACAGATGGACGCATCGACACTGGCCTGCGTGTGCAAATCGACGGAGAATCTGTGCAACGGCACGTGTTGCGAGGGCGGATGCGTTCTCGACATGAATTCCGATACACAGAACTGCGGCGGCTGCGGTATTCAGTGCAATGATGGCGAGTTGTGCACTTCCGGACATTGCATGCTGACATGCCAGGCTGGCACGGAACGATGCGAAACACAGAGCGGTTCCGTCGTGTGCGCAGATTTGAGCACATCGACAGCGCACTGCGGCAGTTGCAACAATGCATGTCCTTCCGGCCCGAACGACTCGCTTCACATCACGGCATCCTATTGCACCATGGGAACGTGTGGCATCTTGTGCCAGTCGGGATACAGCGATCTCGACATGAATGTGGCCAACGGATGTGAATACGAGCTCCCGGTATGTGGCAACGGCATAAGGGAAGATGGCGAGTATTGCGATGGGTTCGATGTCAGCGGAAAGACGTGCGAAGACGTCGTGGGGTTTGGCTCGACGGGCATACTTCAATGCAACGCGACGTGCACAGGATACGAGACCGTTGGCTGCACGGCCGAAGTCAAGTGCGGCAATGGCGTACTCGACACGAACGAAGAGTGCGACGGCGAAGAATACCTTTATGGGCGTAACACGTGTGCCAAATACGACAGCGTTCAGTATGCCTCGGGCAATCTTTCATGCGTGAATTGCCAGGTCGACGAATCGGCGTGCATTCTGAAATGCGGCAACGGCCAAATCGATCCGGGCGAGTCATGTGACGGGGATGCGCTGGACGGCGAAACGTGCGAGACGATTGTAGGGAAAGGTTCAAAAGGGACACTCAAATGCAAGTCCACATGTTCGGGATACGACAAAAGCCAGTGTTCGGCCGCAGTGAACTGTGGGAATGGACAGCTGGACAATGGCGTGGAAGAGTGTGACGGCCTGCTTTTCCCGAACGGGATAAAGACGTGTGCGAAATATAACGGCGAAAAGTATATTTCCGGCGATTTGAAATGCGCGACGAACTGCACCATTGATGAATCGGCGTGTGTCCTGAAATGCGGGAACGGGAAGATCGACTCGGGCGAGCAATGTGATGGAAAAGAATTCGGAGGGGAAACGTGCGAGTCGTGGAAAGGCTTTGGTTCGACTGGTTCCCTGAGCTGTGACTCATCGTGCAAGATAGACGCGTCGAAGTGCAGTGCCGTCAAAACATGCGGGAATGGGGTTCTGGACCCGAGCGAGGCTTGTGACGGGACATTGTTCAGAAACGGGTACAAGGTATGTTCGGAATATGACAAGAAATATATTTCGGGGAACCTGAAATGTACCAACTGTGAGATTGATACGGGCGCATGCGTCGTGAAATGCGGGAACGGCAAGGTCGATTCGGGGGAAGTATGCGACGGGACCAATTTTGGCGGCAAGACCTGCGAGAGCATCGTGGGGCACGGCTCGACGGGGACATTGAAATGCAAAGAATGCGAGACCATCGATTCGAGCGGATGCAGCGCGACGGTACTGTGCGGAAACAAGGTATTGGATACGAGCGAGCAATGCGACGCCTCCGCGCCGGCCGGCCAGCAGTTTTCGAACGGCGTGACGAAATGTTCGGACAAGAATCCGATTTACATTTCAGGAAACCTGAGTTGCGATCAGAACTGCATGATCAATGAATCGGCGTGTCAGCTCCGATGCGGGGACGGCAAGATTCAAAGTGGCGAGGTATGTGACGGCACAAATCTGAACGGCCAGAGCTGTGCATCGAAATATGGGGATCCGAAAGCGATCGGGACGCCTGTCTGCAACGATTCCTGTTCATCCATCAGCTTCGATGCGTGCAAATACTGCGGCGACGGCATTCGGAACGGTTCGGAGGAATGCGACGGAAATGACTGGGGCTCGATCACGGACTGCCACAGCTTCAACAGCAGTTTTGCATCCGGAAGCGGCAACATCTTCTGCACGCCATCCTGCACATTCAACACGAGTTCGTGTGTCGATGCATGTGTCAGGGACTCAGTCCGATGTTCGGCAGGCGGGACACAAATAGAAAAATGCGGCAGCAATGGTCTGTGGTCGGCGTATCAGACGTGCGCCTCGACGGTTCCGCATTGCGAAGTCATCAACTCGACGCCGACATGTGTATGCAAAAGCGATTCTGAATGCGGCGTCGGCAGAGTTTGCGAGAATGGCGTGTGCAAGGCAGGATGCACGGACGGCCAGTTCCAGTGCTCGACAGAAAGTACGTCGTCTATCGTGCAGCAATGTTCCGGCGGGCGCTGGAATAAAGTCCAGACATGTTCCGGAACGACGCCGTATTGCAGCGCCGGTGCGTGCGTGCAGTGCACTCAGGACAGCCATTGCTCGGGGACGAAATCATGCACCAACAACAAGTGCGTATCGTCGACGTGTTCAACCGGTACCCTGCGATGCAACACGAGCGTCATCGAGGTGTGCAATGCCAATGGAGATTGGGAAACCAGCAAAAACTGTCCGACCGCGGATCCGCCTTATGACTACTGCTACTATACGAGCAAGACAGACTTTGGCTGCGCGGAATGCCTGAATGATTCGCATTGTACATCCGGCAAGGTTTGCAACGCACATCGATGCGTGGAATGCACATCGGAAGGCGCGTATCAGTGTGACACATCGGGTCATGTCGTTCAAAAGTGTGCATCCGGTAACTGGATTGAGGAAGTCAACTGCGTGGACTTCGCGGCGGAAATGCCCATCTGCCGGTTAAAGACAGGAGATTACGACTGCGTGGAATGCGTGTCCGACGCGAATTGCAGCGGAACGAAAGCGCACTGCCTGGCATCGGATAACACCTGCGTCGGCTGTCTCGATGATGCGCATTGTTCCACGGGCTTCTCGTGCAACATGACGACGCATATTTGCGAGTCCACATCGGGAACAGTCACGACGTACTCGACGGATTTTGAATGGCTGCCGGATTCGGCGAACACGACAGATTATGTAAGCTATACATTTCCTTATGACATGCCTGACACAGATGGGTTTGCCCTGACCGCGACAGGCAGAATTTATCTGCTCAATTCCGAAATCAGCTATGCCATCGACAACAAAGGCATCATCATACGAACCAATGAAAAGCCGGCAAGCGGCATTGCGGTGACCGGGCTGACCAACGGTATTGGCACGATTGAATTCGATGTGTACGGTTGGGATGCCGGCAAGGTCTATATCGTTCACGGCACAACCGAGATTACGGAAAACACCGAGAATCTGGATGCCCCGAAAGCGACGAGAGCCCATGTCAGTTTCCCGATCAATTCGACATCTGACACGAGGTACATAATTAAGAGTTTGGGACGTGTATTAGGAGTAAAGCAAAATTACAGCCTGAAACGGTTAAAAGCGATGATGAAGAAAATGCTGTGTACGAAATGACATTACAGCATCAGCAACTGAAAGCAGGGGAGGGCAACACCATATATATGGACAATGT
>JAZODZ010000692.1:0-1724 GCA_045597285.1 Myxococcota bacterium | reverse complement strand
GCCTGATTTGCGCTGTGCGCACACCCGACGATTCCAAGACTGGCAAGACATATAACAAATAAATGATGAAGTGTGGGGTTGCGATTCAATTGATTTCTCCTTATCGAATGATTTTGGGCTATCGCCCAGCCGGTTTAATACAATCATCGGTGGCACACATCAAGATTGTTGTTATGCAGACCTCACGCCGCTACGCGGCACACTCTCCCAATGGGCTAGGGATTTGGATGTTTTAGCGTGATTCTGCACGTCTGCAATATCAACGGAACGTCGCTTTCGTGTTTTAACTGACTCGACATCGAAAGGGGGATGGGCACGTGGTAGTTACGCCTGCCCACGCTAGGGGATTAAGAACGATTCTCTACAGCTGAACCCACATGGCAGGGCGGACGCCGTTGCTGTCACGGACAACGCTGCCATCATCATTGGCGCTGCCATCGAACATGACGTACGAGGCACGGTTGGCATCGAATCCTGGCGTCCGAAGCCACCAGTTTGTAGGACAGCGATCATCTGTACATGCTTTTTTATCTACTAATGCGCCTTGTTCAACGGCATAGCGTGTGGCGTTTGCTTTGCGGTTTTCATCGCTTGTAAAATATTTATCATCGGTTTCTACGATACTGAGCATGAATACCTTGTCTGTCGTCGCATTGCCGGGAGAGGGGTAATGCGGTTCCGGACTTTTATGAGCCGGGACGTCGGAGGCAATGATCTTGTTTTTTTCTTCATCATTAAAAGCTGTGTCGATGAAGTTCTCGCTCGTATAGTCCTGACCAACGGTATTGTGTGAAGCCTCATAGCCATTGAGCCAGGAACGTAGCGTACTCTTTTCCCAGGTTATATCAGTCTTTTTTTCATTATATGGTTTATTATCGAGTACTTTTTCGCTGATGATGAGGTATTGGGCAGAAGTGTTTTTGTCGAGTATGCGCCACGTAATCGGTTCCTTGCCATTTGTGTTGTCGTTATCCTGTTCATAGTGACCAAAGTCAATATTCTCACCTACTTTATAATCTTTTGGGACAATGCTTTCATCCCCCTTCTTTTCATCCTGGACAATACTTTCTTCCCCCTTTTTGTCTTCCTGGACAATGCTTTCATCCCCGTTCTTGTTTTGATCCACATTTTTGTCTTTATTACAGCCTGTAAACAATAAGCCTGCCAGAACGGCTATGACTGTGGTTGCTGTGATAATTTTTTTCATGATTCAATATCTCCTAGCTGAAACTGGAAGTCTTTTGGGGTTGTTACACCTTAACCTTGACCACTCTGATATACGTGGATTGGTTACCGATAGGCCAACCTTCATAAAGACAATGAAATCCTCATACCGCTCAATGAACGTGATACGCGGCAATGCTTTCTTGAAGTCGTTTTGGTATTTCTCGCGCAGAAAGCGTAGCTAATTCATGCAACAAATCACGCCCCCGATAATCGGGATGAGAATAGTGGCAAATGTGATGATTGCATCAACTGTGTCATATCCTAAGTTCCCGTTCTCGTTTTCAAACTCATAAATTGACGACATGATACACCTCCCACACAAACAACGACTAAATATAAGCGGAACCGCTGACTATGTCAATACGGATGAATTATGAAAAAAATCACACTCACAAAACCATTAAAACTTGAGACGCTCGCCGCCTGCGAGTCAAGAAAATTCTCGCCCGCGTATCGCAGATAGCGCGCGGCACGGCGTATGCCGCAGGCATAGCCGT
>JAZODZ010000691.1:0-7831 GCA_045597285.1 Myxococcota bacterium | reverse complement strand
GCATGAGTTTTGGTACAAAAGCCCACAACTCGTCGCCTTCTTTTTTGTCAGCATCAAATTCAAGCTGTTCGGGGAAATTCGCAACATCTTTCATCGCAAACGGCAAGTTGTAAATAGGCTTGTTGCAATTCGGACTGCATCCTTCATATTGGTCGGACTGTATATTATCGCCAAGTATGAATGCATGAAGCATGGCATCATTCGCACCAACAAGCAGCATGGTATCCCTGGTCATATAATTCGTGTGGAATTTAATATAATCCTCGGAATTAAACACTCTGTTAGGTGGCGGTACTACAACAGGCGTAGCAAACTCAATCGGTCCCAGAGGCTGCGAAGCCACAAATTGTTTAACATCAGAACCACTCGTTGGTGTACCTGCCACACATGCCCCAGCATGACAAACCTTCCCTTCTTCACAACCACGGCAACCGGATGGCGCATTTTTACCACAATGGTGGGCATTACACCTTTCAGTTCCATAAGGACGAAGCAGGCCATTGACGCAAATATAGGAAGCCGAAAGAGGATAATCCTCTACCTTTCCCAAATACTGTTTTAGAGAATTGTATGCTTCGCCATTTCTGTCACAGCCATTATCGTTCTTATAACTATCATAATTTTTGTAAGGAATACAGCGCCCAATGTCGCATTGTTTGCTGTGCTTGCCATCCATACCGCAGTCAACGTTTGTCACACATTCATAAGGAGAAAGAATATAGTTTACTTCTTCAAAATCGGCTTTCACATACTGATCTTCATTATACCCATAGTGCATAAGATCTGAACATGCCGAAACGGCACCATCTTCTATCTTATGATTCACGAGTCCAAAAATATCGCCAAATTCCTTATCACCAATCACAACACGGGGCAATATGCCGACTGAATTCTCATTCGACGTTTTCTTAGGATAACTCTTTTCTATATTATCCACCTTGACATTGTTGGGAGCAGCGTCTGTTCCTCTTTCAAATTTGCTGATAGGCGGATATAGATAGAAAGTTGAATATTTTCCGGAGAAGATAAGTCGCTTATCGGTGCAAGTGTTGCTACCAAAAGCATCAATGCGATCTACGCGTTCGGCACAGTTCTTGAGACGATCATTAAGTTTTTCAGCCATGTCCATTTTCTGATCCTCATCGGGGTAAAATTCACCCGTATTCGGATCACAGACAATTGCTGTTCGCTCAAGTTTTGACGTCGTCATTGCACCTTTTCCGATGCTGTATCCAGAATATACATTGTAAAACCCGGCCAACACCTGATAGTCACCGGCCGCAATTGAACCGGTATGATTATGTTCGTGTTTGTATCCGATGGCAGTCGTTGTGACAACCTTCGTCTTGGAATAGAATCCGCTTGTCATATCACTGAGCACCGAAACTAACGCGGCCCTAAGCTTGTCACCGCTTTCGGCATCGAAAAAGCACCGACACTTCCATAAATTGTCTGAATAATTGGGGCTGTCAGTAGTAGAACACTGAGACAGCATTTGCCTGTACGCAGTCTCATCGTCGGGATCGAGCAAATCTCCACTGACAGGATTGACGCATGTTCCGCCTTTCCATGCAATTCTATTGAGGATATCACCGGCAAAATTGTCAAGGGAACTAGGGTCATCGTAAAAATCATAACGTGATGCAGTAATATCTCCGTAACATACGCTAGGATTGTCGGCGCAGCCATTCTCCAGCGTGACTAATTCCGTGACCTCCTCACCATCGACAATCTTCGTAATCTCCGTAGTCTCTGCAGGCTGCCGTCTTGGATTCAGACCACGCAATGAATAGCCAACGACGTAAACTTTAATCTTATGATTCTTAAAGAGCCTGTAGGCATCTTCCCAGACCCTTGCCCCCTGTCCTTTTGCACCAGGCGTCTTTACGCCGTATAAACTGGAAGGAGCGCCATCGGTAATGAGAATTACAGCCTTCTCGCGGCAGGAATAGCTATCATCGTGAACACTCCCATCAGTCATGCGCTTAGGATCAGCAGTCAAAACATGACCAATATCCGCCAGTGCCGGCCCAATCGGGGTACCACCGCCTGCCCAGTATCCGCGAACCGAATAAGCAACCGCATTGTTCCTCTCGATTATTTTTTCGGGATCATTATAAGCGGTTGGGTAAAGCAACGGCGCCTGAGATTGTGCCTTGTCATTACTGATCCCCATCTTGTTGACGGATTTATATTCATCCGAGGCAGTATTGTTATAAAGAAATTCCTCATTCGCTGTATAGTCAAACCCCGCAAATCCGAATTTCACTCTTGCAGCATAAGACTGAATGATACCATCATCATTATATGCATCGGCGAGATGCTCATAAAACTGATTTATATTTCCAAAATGATTCTTAAGATAGTTGTTATAATAACTGTTGTGATCATAGTAATTGCCAACACTATGATAATAATCCCTCAAATCATTATCATCCTTGTCGCCAAAAGTCTGGACGGCAGAAACACAGTAGTAATAGTCATTTTCATAGCAATGGTGTCCGTAATCCAAAGAATCAGAATCACATAACTCACTAGAATGATCGGTGCAATCATATAAATATTGATTCTTTATATACCGAGGATCTTCAGCCTCACTGTAATGATAAGTCCCTCCGCTATAAGAAACACGAACCGGTTTCTGTTCGTTTGCCTTTACCAGTCTGTTACGACCGTCAATCGTTTTGGGCGTCCCCGCAATCTCAGCAATGGCCTTTGTCAGACGTGTATGCACACACTCTTCCCGAATTCCTTTATAACCGAGGATTGGCTCCGTATGACAGCCAATCCATGGTGCGTTCCAAGCACCTTCGCACGTATCATTCGTATAATAAAACTCATTCGTCTCATCACTGTCTTCATTCGTCAATACGATTTTGGAATGAGAAATATCGGGATCACCTTCGGCATACACGCTGCTCATGATACCGACATATCCATCACGTGTCTCGGTATAGTCTGTTTTTTTCTGATGCGTCTTAAACTGGTTGCAGTAAATCTCCAGCTCGTTTCCATCCGCATCATGAGGTGCCTTTCCGTCTATAGACGTCTCAAAACAGTAGTCCATACTGCCTGACGTATCGAAGACAATCATCACCACCGGCGCCAAACTGTTATCCTCATCCGCATCAGCCCACGCGGGCGTGGCTGGCAGAGTCAAAGCCCCGGCACCACACGCTGCAATAGCCAGTGCAGAAATTAAAAAACGCTTTTTACTCATAAACAGCCTCCACTAACGGTATCGGGATTGAATCCGAGTTTTATGTTCCATCTCTTCAAATTTTTTGATTTCTCAATGCACACCAAACACGATGCACACTTAATCCTAGTGTACAACAATGAATGTCTTTTTGTCGAATGTCAAAATAAAAATCGCATTCCCTTGCGTCTTTTTGCATCCGCCCTGTCCAGAAGCCTACTTCATGAACCATTTGAGCCACTTCATCGACGATTCGCTGTAAGGCGGATATCGGAGCGGAATATCGGGCGAAGCAGCCGCATGCAGTTCCGAACGGTGATGGCTGAAGGCATCGAACCCGGCTTTTCCATGCGACGCCCCGTGGCCGCTCGCCCCCACGCCGCCAAACGGAACATGGACATTGGTCATGTGCATGAGCGCGTCGTTGTGCGCAAACCCGCCAGATATAAACTTTTCCATCGCCCTGACATCATCCGCCGAATCGCTGAATAGATAGGCGGCCAGCGGCAACGGATGCGCCATCGCGCATTCGACAGCCTCGGCAATCGGATTCGCCGATTTCAGCGAGAGGATGGGCAGAATCGGACCAAAAATCTCTTCCTCCATCGCCGGATGCGACATGTCCGTTTCCATGACCGTAGGCGCAAACGCCCGCGTTTCGGCATCGCGAAATCCTCCGAATACCAACTTTTCCCCGTGCCCGAGCATGCCATCGAGCCGCCTGAAATGCCCATCGTGGATGATGCGCGTCATTTGCCCCGTCTCATTTTCAGGCCCGAACTGCCTGACGATTGCTTCCTTGAGCGCGGCCTCGAACGGCTCGCGAAGATCGTCCTGAACCAGCACATAGTCGGGCGCCACGCACGTCTGGCCGGCATTGACGAACTTCGCGAACGCAATGCGGTTCGCGGCCGTCTCGAGATGGCGACAATGCGTCACGATGCACGGAGACTTCCCGCCCAGCTCGAGAACCGTCGGCGTGAGATGTTCCGCCGCCGCCCGCGCGATGTATTTTGCCGTGCGCGTGCTGCCCGTAAAAAAGATGAAATCAAACGGCTCCTTGAGCAGCTCCGATGTCTTTTCCGGACCGGCCTGGATGACGGCGAACGCACGCATATCAAGATATTTCGGGATATAATCCGAGAACCACTGCGCCGTGGCAGGCGCAAGCTCGGAAGGCTTGACGACGCACACATTGCCGGCACTGATTGCCGCCACAAGCGGCGAAAGCGTAAGCTGAACCGGATAATTCCACGGGCTGATGATCAGCGCCAACCCTCGCGGTTGCGGCCGCACGCAGAAAGATGACGGCATGAGAAACAGCGGAACACGCGTCCTTAGCGGCCTGGCCCATGATTTGACGTGCCTGAGCGCAAACCGCGCCTCATGTTGCACAAACCCCGTTTCCGTCAGCCACGCCTCCTCGGCCGACTTGTGCAAATCGGCAAACAACGCGGCTGCCAGCGTCCCCGCCTGCTCGTCGAGCATCCTCAAAAGCGCACGAAGCTGCGACATCCGCCACTGAACGTCAAACGTCTGCCCTGTCAAAAAAAAGTCGCGAAGCGGCTGAATGATATCTTTCATGTCTCCCCTGATTCAGAAATTGCCCTGCCAATGATTGTTCTGGTTGGGCGCACGCTATTGCATACGCGTGCGTGCTCGCCTATTGCATACGGCTCGCAACACCCTTTCCGATCATACCATTTCCAGGCGGCAGTATTCACTACTATTCGCAACATCCCCGGACATACCCGGCCGTATGCCAATAGGCCGGGGCCTGTGCGTATGAAATAGCACAGGCCCACACTCCCCGGCCGTATGCCAATAGGCCGGGGCCTGTGCGTATGAAATAGCACAGGCAAAAATATTAAAGAGAAAAGCCCTAAAAACGGCAAACCAGCATGATTGTGTGTTATAAGGAAAGATTTGGGGGAATTTGAAACATGCAAGGCAGAACTGAAGCATTTCAGTGCAGATTAACAAGACTTGGAGAATAGTATGCCGGGATATCTGATTAAGACGGCAAATTTCGTAGCAGAAATTTCTAACGACGACGAGCTGACCCACCTCGCGCAGGTGGACACAATCCAGAAAGACACGATGGTTTGCCAGCTTCCGGGAAAAACGTGGATCGAGGCGAAAAAGCTTCCGATTCTTCGCAAGGTCTGGGGGCTCGACGCCAGCGCAACCGTGCCACCGCCCATCCAGAACCCCGTCGAATCGGACGTTCCGGCCATCAAGTCCAAGCTTCCTCCAAGCCTCAAAACCGTAGTCGCGCAAAACCCATATTTCGTCAACAATCCCGAACAGGAAGACGAGACGACCGTCAGGCCTGCGCCGACAAGCAGCGAGTACATGCTTGAATCCGGCATTCAGGATCTGACTTCATCGGACATCGCCATTTTTGAATCTTTCGATGAGGACACCACCGGCGTCATGCCGCACGGCAGCCACGAGCTAGGTGCCACCGAGCTCGCTGAAGATAATATTTCATGCGACATTCCTGCTGCAGAGGAAACGCAGCTCGCCTCCGAAGAGATGCCTGCCGCGCCCGAATCCCCTGCGACATCCGAGACAGAACCAGACAGTGGCGCGAAAAACGATTACGAAGATGACACCGATTCCAAATCCAGTGCGCTCTTTGAACGCATGAAGAAACTTTCTGATGAAGGTATTCCGGAAGCGGCCCCCATTGAAGCGACTTATGTCATTGAATCGAGCCGCGTCGAAAACATGCCGACGCCCCCGTCTCCATCCGATGCCGGCGTTCCCATGAATGTCGAAATCAGCTCGCCTTCGTCAGACGCACCTGTCGCCTTAGACGATGACGTCCAGCCGTTTATCAGCGTTCCAGAACACAGCGACGAAGATTCCTCGGACGATCACCGTTCCCTGTCTCAGGATTATATCCTGCTCGGGCTCATCGACAAAAAGGCAGAAACGGGCCACAAATTTGCCGTCACCGAGACCGTCCCCGCAATCGAGCCCAGATACGAGTCCGGACAACCCAAAGCGACGCTTATCGGCATTTCAGCAATTCCACCGCTCGGCGACAGCAGTAAGAACATGACCGGAATCCCGGCCTTCAAGTCATCCGCATCGAGTTCCGATCCACTGACCATCAAACCGTTCGAGCCGGGTATGAAAGCGGATATGCCCGCAATTGCCGAACCCGCCTTTTTGGCCGTGAAATCCGGCAAAGACCTGATCGACAGAAATGATGAAGTCCCATTCAGCACGGCCGACAACCAGATGGACATTTTCGACAATTCCATCCTCACCAGTGGCCCAGACGAACTCTCGGTCATTGCGGACTGCCGCGAACTGCTTGGAAAATTGGACGAGGCAGAACGAAAATCGGCATCCGAAAAGGCACAGGACGAACATAAGAGCATCGTCTTCCCCGTCCGTGAAATGCCTGGCGAGTCCGACATCCCGAATGCATGGCAAGGCTTAGAATCCTCAAATACCAGCGACATTCCTGACGCCGGCGATTCCCCTGCCACGAATATCGATAATCCGGAAAGCCACGCCAAGCCTCTGGAAGCCACGGGCAAAACACCCATCCCCGAACCGGACGAAAGCAATCCGCCCGTGGATGGACGCGACGATGAGGAAAACAAGGATATTCACAGGGATTCTGCCGTCCAGACAGCCATAAAAGATGCCGAAAACACATCGGCTCCCTCTCCAGACATCATTGCCGATGCCGAAACAGCGGCCTCTCACGAAACTCAGCACGCTTCGGTTCGTACGCTCGACGAAACGCATGTCATCCAGACCAGCCCATCGGAAATGTCCAATTCCGACGACATTACCCGAAGCAATTTTGCTCAAGCCGATGAAACTCCGGGCAAAGACGTGCTTCCAGCAGAAGACACCGAGCTCGACACTTCCGGTTCTGAAAGCACCTCCGATTTTGTGAAGTTCAGCAGTCCGGAAACACCGGCCTCGCCATCCCTTCCGGAAACGCCATCAAATCCGCCTTACACAGCATCGCGAATCGACCCGGACGTTTCCGCTGAAATGCTTGAAACTATTGAGTATTACCGCGAAGAACCAAAGCGTGACGTCGTTTCGCCGGACACAAACAAGGCCAGGCATTCCGGCAATCCACTTCTTCTGGAACCTTTGGCAGATCCGTCGCATCATGAAAAGGAAGACATGTCCTTCGCAATCGCGCACGAGGAAAAAACAAACCAGCTTCCCGCTATGGATGACCCCGACAAACACGGTACAGGTTCCGGGCATATTTCTGACAATCGTTCGGATTCTTTGGCTTCCGATATTCAGGGGCTGATTCAGGACGAATCGCAAAGCGGCAAGCCTGAAAGCCAGTCCGACGAGGATCAGAGTTCCCAGACGCGAAATCGCGTCCGCTCACGCCGTATTTCCCATCGCCACAACAGCCGTTGTCCATCTGCGAACGTGAGGGAACTCCAGCGATTCAGGGAACTTCCGGAGTTCAGCGGAAACACCCCCGATGTCACAGTTACACTTCCCCAGGATGCAGTACCATCCGGTCGCCCAACGCTCTCAGGCATTTCAAGTGTCTCGTCCAATTTTTCGCCTGCAGCCGCCAATATTTTACAAAATCTTGTCAAACAGCCCGCGGCAGTTATCGAAGGCCGT
>JAZODZ010000690.1:0-2956 GCA_045597285.1 Myxococcota bacterium | reverse complement strand
GTATGGTGGAATCGTGGGGAAAGCAGGTGATTTTGGGGATGGTGGTTGGTATGATGGGGAAGCATCCGGGATGGATGCGATGGGAACTTTCGCGCGAAAGATGGCGAGATGCCGCACGGAGATTGAGATGGAGAAGCAGTTTAATTTCCTGATTTACAGGTCTGTGGATGAAAGCATATCAGTAAACGCATTGGTGCGGGATGAAACGATATGGCTCACGCAAAAGGGAATGGCCGAGCTGTTTGGATGTTCCACTGACAATATCGGCGTGCATTTACGAAACATCTATGCCGATAACGAATTAACCACTGCGGCAACTACCGAAAAAATTTCGGTAGTTCGGAAAGAGGGCAATCGCGAGGTAAAAAGGGCCGTAGATTTTTACAACCTTGATGCCATCATCTCGGTTGGCTATCGAGTGAACAGTTTGCGTGCGACGCACTTCAGAATTTGGGCAACGGGCGTCCTGAAAGAATACATGATCAAGGGCTTCGCGCTCGATGACGAACGGCTCAAACAGGGAAAAAGCGCTTTCGGAAAAGACTATTTTCGCGAATTGCTCGAACGTGTCCGCTCAATACGCGCAAGTGAACGTAGGATATGGCAGCAAATTACAGATATCTTTGCCGAATGCAGCATCGACTATGACAAGGATTCTCAAATTACGCATGACTTCTATTCGATGGTTCAAAACAAATTCCATTATGCCATTACAGGACAAACCGCAGCCGAAATTGTTCACTCCCATGCAGACAGCAAAAAGGAAAACATGGGGCTGATGACATGGAAAAATGCGCCGGAAGGCAGAATCCTGAAATCGGATGTCACGATCGCAAAGAACTACCTGGATGAAAAACAAATCCGTCAGCTTGAACGCTCAGTTACCGGATTCTTTGATTACATCGAGGATTTAATCGAACGTGAAAACACATTCACGATGGAAGAATTTGCAAAGAGCGTCGATGAATTTTTGGCATTCCGCAGATATGATATTCTTCAAGGAAAAGGCAGAGTGTCACGTCAGGCCGCGCAAAAGAAAGCCGAAGCCGAATATGATATTTTCAACAAGACACAGAAGATCAATTCAGATTTCGACAAAACAATCAAGAAAATGCTTGAGGATGAAAGGAGGAAGTCATAAATCTCTCTTCCAAACAAATCAAACAACTCACGGCACGGGCGCGGATGCAGCGGGCGAGGTGCCATATCGGCATGAACGGGCTGCAGCCGAACACGCTGGCGGCGTTTATCAAAGCGTTCGACGGGTACTGTATCAAACCGGAGCCTTCGGACGTGGTGCGGGTGAAAGTGCATCCGACATTCACGGGCGACTTGCAGGCGCTTATCGAAGAGATGTGCAAGGCGTCCGGTGCCGTCTTCGTGAAACAGGAAGAACCGTTCCTGGTCTTTTGGAAGCCGACTGTTCAGTGAAAAAATAAATTGACAACTTTTCACGTGTCATGTATTCATGCGCACGAATCGCAAGTACTCCAGCCGGTTCAGAGAAAGACGAGTAGGCGCCGTGGCCATCCTGCCGCGGCGCTTTTTTTTATTTGTCGCGCTCCGTCATAACCTGAATCGCATACTTGAGCTCCGACACTGCCGACTGCAGTCCCGAAATGAGTTCGGCGCACTTGTTCATGGCCTCGGTGTTCTGAATCAGCAGCTTTGCGTTTTCGGCGGCGTATTTCGCGTTTTCCTCGGCGTATTTGCCGATGTTGTCGCGAAGTTCCTTCTCGAGCTCCCGCTGCTGCTTGAACAGATAGACGACGGCAATGAGCAATATTGCGCAGACGGCATAAAGTCCGTACGTCGAAAGTGTCCCAGCGACTGGTGCGATGTTTTCCATGGTCATTCCTCCTCTGTGGCGTGAATCAGCGCATCGTGGATGGCGCTGCATGTTTCGTATGCCTGGATCGTGTCCGAAAGAAGCCGGACCAGATCCGCGTTTGTTCTGATTTCCCGTGCCTCCGGCCTCGGGCACGGTTCGAGAAGCGCAGACGGAATCTGCCGCTCAATTGTCGGTACACATGGCGTAACCGTCGAACATCCCGCACACATCGTCAGGTACAGGCTCGCAAAGCCAGTCACGCGCATCGCCATCGACCTCGGAAAGCATTTCGATCCGTCTGGCATGTCCCTCTTTCGCATTCCGTACTCCTTTCGCATAAACGCTGACGGCTTCGTCAATACGCCTGTTCGCCTCGTCGATCTCCGAGCGCATCCGCATGAACTCGGAACGCGTTTTTTCAAGCTCGCTTTCCAGCGCCTCGATCTGCGCGTCCTTTGCCCTGGATGCCTGGCACGAAACGGCCATCGACAGGCCGATAATGACTAGAATCAGGATTGCCGTCGCTATGATAAACGCTTTGTTCATGTTCAGCCTCCGTCAGCGTTTATAGTCTGAAAATATTTTCATACAAAGAAAATACACCAAAACTGTGGTATAATTCAGTGCCGTACAAACTGGATAAAAATTTTATTCGGCAAAATCTTTTAGGTACTACAAAAAGTTCAAAAGTTTCTTGGCGTGGCGAAGAGATCGACGCGCAAAAAATTCGGAGTACCACTTTTGTTTTTGTCCAAAATTCCATTTCAAATCTAAAAAGTTGAACTCAAAACGTGTTTTACGAACTATGCAGAACGTGTTCAAAATATAGCGATTCTGTAAAATTCAAATTTCATCGAATTTTATGCAAACACCATCTCTTGAAGAAATCGACTACCGAACCCGGTTGGCAAACTGCGAGGCGCTGGAACTCAAGGTGAAGCGCGAGCAGTTCGAGCTCGACAACAAGCGTGGCGAGTTATGCCGAATCGACACGGCGCTGGCGGCGTTCGACGGCTTCCTGCGCGAGTTCGTCGGATTTCTCGACGGCCTGCCGGATGCCGTGCAGACGGTAATTCCACAGGCAACGCCGGCTCAGTACAAAGCCATACAGTCGCTCATCGAGAC
>JAZODZ010000689.1:0-5253 GCA_045597285.1 Myxococcota bacterium | reverse complement strand
ATTTTCGATTCGATATAGTTGTCCGAAGCCACATCATTCGATTTGGCGACGTCATTAGCATTGGCATAATCGCGAGCAAGCATTTTATAAATATGATCGAGGAGATTCTGCTGAATTTTTTCGCGATGGAATACGAGGAATTCGATGAGGAGGCTTGAATCGACCAGTTCTACAGCTTTTTTAAGTTCTGCCCCGACGAGCACGAACAGGTTTTGTACATCATCGGGATCGAAACAATGGGCCGAATAGTAGGAAGCGAATGCGGCATCAAGCGCCTTAATCTGTGAATTGACAGCCTGTATAGTCTGATCGATTGTCGGTTTTTCCAATGAATTCTGCATGACAATTTCCATGAGGAGTGTTGAAGAAATACTGACGGTTTATATCATTCGATGCCATATTTCTTGAGGCGGTAGCGCATGCTTCTGAACGTAATGCCTAAGAGTTTCGCGGCTTCGGTCTTATTGCCGCCGGTTTTTTCAAGGGCCTGATCGATCAATTTTCGCTCGAGTTCTTCGACGATGCCTTCGAGTTCGATGCCATCATCGACTTTAACATTCATGGCCTCTTCGACGGCTTTAATCTGTGAGACATCATCGAGGTTTTTCTTTTCGGGCAATGGCGAAGATTTGGGTTTGCTCAATGAATTGGCGTACTGGTTTCGAATATAGACCGGCAGGGATTCGATCGTGATTTTATCGGTCGATTCGAGCGTGGCGGCATGTTCGAGGATATTTTCGAGTTCACGAACATTGCCCCGATAGTCGTGACGCGTCAGAATGGCAAGTGCATCGGGTTCGATATCGTCGATTTTTTTGCCTAACTCGGCATTAAATTTTTTGAGGAAATGATTGATAAGTCTGGGGATGTCCTCGCGTCTTTCGCGAAGAGACGGCAGCAGGATTTGAAAGACGTTGAGGCGGAAATAGAGGTCTTCTCGAAAATGATGCGCTTCGACCTCCGCATTTAAATCGCGGTTTGTCGCAGCGACAATGCGAACGGAAACGGGGATTTCGGCGATGCTGCCGACTGGCTGGATTTTCTTTTCCTGAATTGCACGCAACAGCTTGACTTGCATCGCCATCGGCAGCTCACCGATTTCATCGAGGAATAGCGTGCCGCCTTTTGCGGCTTGAAAATACCCCACTTTGTTGTGGATAGCCCCCGTAAAAGCGCCCTTCGCGTAGCCAAAAAACTCGGATTCGACAAGCGTCTCGGGAATGGCACCGCAGTTGACCGGAACGAACGGCCCCTGGACGCCGCTGAGCTGATGAATGGCTCGCGCAATCACTTCCTTACCCGTACCGGATTCGCCGGTAATCAGAATATTCGCCTTCGTCGGTGCCACACGGGAAATCAGATCAAATACGTTCTTCATGGCAACGGATTCGCCAATGACATTCGTCAACGCCGAATTGTCAACGGCATGTTCCGCAGATTCCGCACGCGATATGATGCGCCGAGCGTTCGCCTTGTCAATGAGCGCCAGCAATTCGTCGAATTTGCAGGGTTTTTCGATATAATCGAATGCGCCTCCACGCATGACTTCGACAGCAGTCTGGGTCGTCGCATAGGCTGTAACGAGGAGAACCTGCGTGCTGCGATCATATCGCTTGACGGCATGCAGGACATCGAGCCCAGTGGCATCTTTCAGGCAGTAATCCGTCACGACGACATCGAAAGGAAGCCCCATGTCTTTGGCGCCTTCAGCTTCGATCCGTTCAATTGCAGACACACCGGACATCTCGCCTACGACCTCATGCCCGGCCTTTTTGAGCCGCATCTCGGTCAGTTTGAGTAAATTCAGTTCGTCTTCAACCAATAAGATATTCGCCATACCATCTCTTCAAAAATTAACGTTCATAAAAACCACACTATTTTACCACAGAATCTTTCGGCAAACTATTTTTATCGGACACGGTGCCATCCAGTCCAAGTGCTTTGGCTAGCGGACAGGTTTTGAGATTCACTTTTCCGCCGCGGCGGTATTTGTTCAGCAAAGACCGTGATTGTTCCGCCAAATCCCGTCGCACTTCACGGCGATCGCCATTCTCGATATACATATGGTCGTAATTCGTCGTCTGATGGCGCATCCACGCGATGACGGCGGCTTCTGCCCGTTGTTCCACGGGAATGAGCTGTGTCCTTGCCACGGTGCCGCTGCCGACTGGCGTCGCGTGTTCTGTCACTGCACGGGCCAGTTTTTCGGCCACAAATTGGTATTTTTCATCGAAATTGAGGAAGGCGAGCACTTCTGCTTCGAATTCGTTGACATAAACCTTTTGCTTTTCTTCCCGGTACCTGCGTCCGGACTCGAGTCTTTTCTGATAGCTGGGGTCGGCACGTTCGACCTCGAGTTCGCGTTTAATCGATTCCACCGTAGCAACATGGGCACATAGGCCTTTTTTTACCACGCGCTTTTTATATATGCCGAGAATAACCCAGTAATCGCCGGTTGCCTTGATTCGTCGCGTCAAGGCTGAATCGCCGGAGGGCACGACAATCCAGCCCTCCGGCAGTTCGAGTATTTCATTCTCATGTTTGAAATGATGTTTTCCAATCCGCCAAACTGTAAATTCTTCTTTATTCTCAGCCATAAACGCCAACCAATTCCAAAGAGGGGACACCACCCCGAATCATAGCAGGCAATCTTCTACAATCATGTCGCTATTTCGGCAATATATTATGTTAAATAGTTCGCCTGAACAATCGATTTGAAGAGGATGCGATTGCCAAATACACCTTCATTCGCGAGTTTCTGCGCAGTGTAACATTGTGATTTGACTTATATCTTTTTTTATATGGTTGCGCCGCTATTTCATACGCGGCGCAAGCTCGCTATTTCATACGCTCGCTTTTTTATGTCTTTGTGTTGCGCCCTTTCAGGGCGCTGCCCAAACCGCAGCGCGTATGCAATAGAGCTGCGAGCTCGCCATATGCCAATAGGCGAGCACAAAAAAGAATCGCGTTGAATGAAGCCTTTTACCTACACAAAACCACATTTATGCTTGTCATGTCGTTATAAAAGATATAATATATAAATTTGAGATACAGCGTCGTTACAGTCGCAATCATTACCAAACAATTCAACGATAAAACTATGATAACAAAACAGATTCAAACAGGCATTTTAGTGATGGCGCTCGCGATTATGGCGGGATGCAACGATACCAATGATACGGATTCGCGCGCATGCACGAACAACGATTTGCAGTGTTCGGAGACGGGTGTGCCGCAGATTTGCATCAACGGAGCGTGGGCAAATATGGGCGTTTGCGCACCGGGTCAAATCTGCCAAAATGGCGGATGCACGGCGTGTACAGGTCCCAACTGCCCAACAACGACAGGCTGCCTCAATTATACAACGCAGTGTTCGCCCACGGGACTTCCGCAGATTTGCCTGTCCGGGATGTGGATTGACCAAACGCCGTGCGCGTCCGGCATGACATGCCAGCAAGGTGTTTGTACGAATGCGACTACGGGGTGCATGGATTATTCGACGAAATGCTCATCCCTGGGTATTCCGCAGGTTTGCTATGCAGGAAACTGGCTGGACAAGGCACCGTGTACGGGCACACAGACGTGCATCAACGGGAAATGCGTCGATACGTGTGTCGGCACGAATTGTACGCAATGTACCAACAATGCCATGCAATGTTCTGAACTCGGCATCCCGCAGATTTGCATGGCGGGATACTGGATTGACCAGACGCCGTGCGGAAATGGAGCTTCTTGCATGAATGGCGTATGTGTGTTGGCACCTTGCACGGGGCCGGGATGTACGCAGCCGGAATGCGTCAACAATTCATTGCAATGCTCGCAGAGCGGCGTGCCGCAGATATGTCTGGCCGGAATGTGGATCAACCAGACGCCGTGTACAAATGGTGCCACCTGCAAGGATGGGGCGTGCGTGCAGCCACCGTGCACCGGGACGGGGTGCACGCAAACTGAATGCGTCGACAATACCTCGCAATGCTCGCAAAGCGGCGTTCCACAGATTTGTGTGTCGGGAACGTGGATTGACCAGACGCCGTGCGGCACAAATCAAACCTGCCAGAACGGCATTTGCCAAAACAATGCACAGAGCTGCACCGCCGAAACATGCCAGAACGCCGAATTCTATAAAGGCAATGCGTGCATCGACAAGGGCAATGGACAGACTTGCGGATGCAACAGCAAATCGGATTGCAAAACAGGATATTCGTGCGACACCTCAAAACATATATGTGAAATGGTTTGCTCCGATCAGAACTGCGTAGCGCAAACCGGCGGATATCAAGGAAATGTATGCATTACGCAGACAGACGACGATGTGACAGAAACGTTTTGCGGGTGCAACAGTGATTCGGACTGCCGCGACGGATATAACTGCGATACCGTTCTGAATGTTTGCACGATGTCATGCAATGATGCCGCGTGTGCGGCGGAAACTTCAGATTATGCAGGCAATCGGTGCGTCAAACATACGATGGATGATGGCTCCGAAGATTATTATATCGCCTGCGGATGCACCAGTGATAATGACTGCCGCGACGGTTATACATGTAATAAAGAGTTCTATTTCTGTGTAAAGAAGGGCAATGAAACAGGTAGCTGCAAAGCGGATGCATGTGTTGCGGCTCCGGATGAAACATATCACGGCGATGTGTGCGTCTTTTTAGACAAGGCATACGGCTGCGGATGCAATTCGGACAAAGACTGCCGCGGTGATTTTATATGCAATTATATGAATCAGTGCATCATCGAAATTGATATAAGCGAATGTAACACAGATGCTGATTGCAAAGCCAAACCCAGCGATAAATATTATGGGAATGTCTGCATGGAAGATTCTTATGATGACGGCAAGAAAACATATACATTTTGCGGATGCTCGAGCAATGCAGACTGCAAATCGGGGTATGACTGCAATGTTCCGCAGGCGACATGCGTCAAGCATGGCGAAGAAACCGACACATGCCTGCCGTCGTATTGCAAAACCGCCAGTCCTTATGAAGGCGACACGTGCGTCGATTACTACGGCGATGTTCTATGCGGATGCTATAGCAATGCCGATTGCAAATCGGGCTATTTCTGCGATTTGGAATATCTCGAATGCACGAAATAATGTTGCCCCCTCTCCCCTGGATCCCCTGGCTAAGGAAGGGACAAATGCTATCAATGGCGCAAATCATAGAAGCCCGTTAGGGCTTCACGTTTAGTAGCCCCCGGTTGGCGCGTAAGCGCCTACCGGGGGATCAGGTCATTCAACCA
>JAZODZ010000688.1:0-8339 GCA_045597285.1 Myxococcota bacterium | reverse complement strand
CCGGCTTTGAGCAATACATTGAGCGTGTCCGGATCCTGGACGGTAAAGAGGGCGGTCTGTCCTTTATTGTTGACGACTGTGGCACAGTTAAATTCTATAATTTTTTTATCTTTATTGCTTTCGAGCAGTTCTTTCATTGCTTTCTGGCAATTGGCAACAACGACATCCTGAACATTAATGGTCTTGTCACATGCCAATAGTGATGCGCTTTTGGGATTTGTAGTATGGAACAAAGCGGTTTCGTTGTTGTTGTTTATCACCGTGGGATCGGCGTGTGCCTTGAGAAGTTCCTGTATGACATCGGGATCTGTGGCGTGGAAGAGAGCAGTTTCTTCGTTATTATCGACGACGGAAGCATTGGCACCAGCCTTTATCAGCTGGCGAACGATTTGAACGTCGTTTATGCCGAATAGTGCATTTTGGCCATTTTTGTTGATGATTTTTGCGTTTGTGCCGGCATCGAGAAGCTGTTTGACGATAGACCTGGCATCCTCAGAATTGGGCGTTTTGGCGTCGACATAGAACAACGGCGTATTGCCGAACAGATTGATTGCTTTGGGATCGACACCGGCTTTGAGAAAGAACTCAAACAGAGGTTTTGAGAGCGTTTGGTGCAAGAGCGTACTTCCGTCTCTGGCTTGCATTGTAAGAACGGCACCGGCATCTTTAAGAATTTGAGCGCTTTCGACGTCTTTAATGAGAAATACCGGGAATTTTCCATTTGCGTAGGCGCGGTTTAAGTCTGCGCCATCCTTGATGGCGGATTTGAGGAATTCCAGGCTGGTTTCGTGTACGGGCTCATTATAGTCGTCAAAGTCATAATCCCATGCCAGAGCGTGTTTGAGCATTCTGGACGCACGGGATGTGCTGGGGTTGAAGAAATTGGCATCGGATTCGAGCAGAGCCGCATATCGTGGATAGGTGGCATGCCCGAGTTCTGTCGGGGATATGTCATCCATTTTATTGAATTGCTTGGTTACAAGGGCCTTATAGGCATCGAGATAGGTCTTTCCGTCAGGGCCGGCGGTTTTAATAAATGCCAGATCGGCTCCTGCATCGATCAGTTTGACGAGGTCTTTGTATTGTGTGTTCTCGGGGCCTTTTTCCATCATGTACCCGAGGACGGGTTTGCCGTCATTGTCCTTGATATTGACTTCGGCGTTGGCATTGAGGAGTTCTTCGAGATCGCCGTCTTTAATACAGGCTGCCATGAGGGGCGTCTGTCCGAGGTTGTTCTGCGCATTGACATCGAGTCCGGCATCGATCAGAAGTTTGGTGGATTTGGCGTCGAATCCCTGGTGCAGCAATGTGTTGCCGTTGTCGTCTTTGACGTGGATATCGGCACCTTTTGAAATGAGCATTTTGAGCGTTTCGGACTGCTCATGCGAGCCGATGGATGGTGCAACATAAAAAATCGGTGTCGTTCCGTCCTTGTATTTTTTGTTGAGATCCATGCCACTGGCGAGCAGTTTATTAATCATCTCAATATCATGATTTTGAAGGGCATATTTGAGCAGGCGGTAGTCGTCAGAAATCTGTTCTTTAGCCAGGAACTGGCTTTCTTCGAGTTCGGACTTGATAAAATTCCATGCGCGTCCTCTGTTCTGTTCTTCCGTGAATGCGTATTCGCCGGCCCAAAATAAATATTCGCCTGGGGTATGTCCGTCTTTTTCGTAGACGGGCTGATTGATATCGATTGGCGATTTTCCGTCGGCATTTTTCGAGGCCAGGCCTTCGAGAGCCGCACCTTTGGCGATGAGATTATGGATAGTTTCTTCATTGCATGGATGAAAGTTCTCGTCGTCATCATTTTTTTTGACGTTATCCGTCTGGCAGTTGACGATTTCTTTTGTGAGGCTGTCGGTCAGTTTTATTCTTTCATCGGGCGGTATGATCGAATTGGCGATGAGCGGTTGGTAGACGGCGTCGTTTTGTTGTGGATTATCTGAGGTACCGGCGTTGTCGGACTTTTTTGTGCAGGCATTCAGACATAGCGTGCAGGAAGCGATCGCGATAAGGAATATGCGGGATTTTTTCATGGAATTTCTCATAAAAAAGGGGCTGTTTGGGATGGGGTAAAAAGAAACGACGCGCGTATGCAATAGCGCGGCGCGGCGGGGCGTATGTCAATAGCCCCGCGGATGCGGCGTATCGACGCAAGGAGATAGCCGCGTCCCCAAAAAGAGAGACAACGGCATCGAGATGCGGATTAATAAAACGCGCAAATCGTTATGAATCAAGGCCGCAGCCGTCTCGCATGGTCATCGAGTGGCGGAGCTGCGTGATCATATTTGGAATGACGGGCCAGCTGGATAAGTCGGTCAAATGCACGAGATCCTGAATCTGGAGCGAAGCGAGCTTGAGTGAATCGGCGTCGGCATCATTAAAATCGGCGCGCCAGCAGCCATGCATATCGAGGATTTTGAGATTTGGGGGAAGTGCGGTGAGATTTATCCATCCGATGGCGTCGCTGTAGGAGAAGTCGAGGGCTTTGATTGTCGCCATATTCGAGAGTTCATCGGGAATCGAGTCGAATGATTCGCAGCCGGAGACATGAAGAATTTCGAGGCTTTTGAATTCATTGATTCCGTTCAGATCATGGAAGTCGGCGCATTTGATGATGGAGAGTTCGCGGATATTTTTGCTCCGGATGGAAGAAATGTCGGCGAGTGCGTGGCAACGGAGCAGACGAAGGGATTTGAGATGCGTGAGACGCTGGAGATTTCTTGGGAGTATTGCGTCCGTGAGGTCACAGATTTCAATAGTTTCGATGGTTTCGGGAGCGAGAATGGATAAAAAACAAGCCAATGTCTGCCGTTCATCGGATAAACGAGCTTCCACAAATTTTTCATTTTCGTTGGTGCCGATAACAATTTTCATGATGCACTTCCTTTTGAGCAGTAGATAAAAGAAAAGGGAGTACATCATACAGGAGTTTGTGGAATAATTAAAAATGTTGGCCAGAGGCTGACTGCTGGTCAACTCTGGCCGTGGTGAGATGGTAGATAATGAGGGGATGAAAACGATCCACGGATGATCAATAATTATTTTTTTAAGTTTTCGATCTCGGCTTTCATGTCGGCGATGATGTTGTCAATACCTTTTTCGTCAATTTTTTTTGCGTATTTTTTCTGGTAGGTTTTAGCGAGGCTTGCGCCGTCGACGAGAACGTCGAAGATTTCCCAGGAATTGTTTGCGGCGTGCATGACGATTTCGAGTTCGGTTTCGACATCTTTTTGTTTTGTGAAGCATGAGACGGTGGCGGAGGTTCTGGATTTGATGACGCGATCCCACTCGATGTTATAATTATCCTTAAAAGCTTTGTCGGATAATTTTTTAAGGTATGTGAGTTCGAGGAGTGTTTTGAAGAGCGATTTGAACTCGGATTTTTTATCGTCAGCGAGCGTGGGCCATTTATCTCCGAGGGAGCGTTCGGCATAGTTGTCGTAGTCGATGAGTGCATCGACGAAGGCGCGAATTTTGTTGTCTCTATCAGCGGACGGAGCCATTGCATTGAGTTTGAGCGCCTGTGCGTATTGTGATTTTGCGAAATCCATGGGCTCTGGTAGCTTTGAGAAGTCGAGGGAATCTGCGGCAGCTGGTGCAGATTCCTGAGCTGTGGTCATGCAAGGTATGGTGGCGAGGAGAGCGGCAGCAATGATTGCGGCAAAGTGTTTGGCAAAGTATTTATTTAACATGGCTAATCTCCAAGGCATAAGGGTTCAGTGAGAGAGGACTGATTTTGAAACCAAGAATCAGTAAGTTAGGGAGAGAGCAAAATTTGCGCCACAATGGAAAAAACTGCGAATTTTGGAATTAAAGGAAGTGGAGGAATGAAAAAAGAAGGAGGAATGAATTTTTTTCCCCCGATATTTGTTTTATTATGGTAATAGAATATAAAGGATCAGATTTCAGTGAAACTTGGAAGAATTCATTGGAATTCGAACGAAGCCTTCTGGCGACGATTTAGGGAACCTGCAAACGTAAAAACATCGACATATCCCCTGTTATTGATGGCAGAGCATGATGCCGGTGATTGTCATTCATGGAGAGAATGATGGCTAAAGGCAAGTTATTATTGGGTCTGGATATTGGCTCGAGCAGTGCCAAGATCTGTCTTTTGCGTGACAACCGCAATTCGTATGAAATCGAGGTGGTTGATCGGGACTATTTTCCAATGGAAGCGATAGTTGACGGATCGATTCTCGACCGGTCGAGCGTAACGCGGTGCATTAAGAAGATGCTCACGCGAAACAAGGTAAAGCAGAAACAATGCGCGATAGCGATTTCAGGGACGAATGTGATTGTGAAGCGGTTGCGTCTGTCGAACATGACGGATGAAGAGCTGTCAAAGAACATTCGCTGGGAAGTAGAGCAGCACATTCCGTTTGAATTTAATGAAGTTGTATTTGACACGGTAATCCTTAACCGGAATCCTGCGCAGAACTCGATGGATATTCTTCTTGTGGCGAGCAAGCGCGATGCGGTTAAAGAATATATAGCGGTTGCACGGGATGCAGGGCTTGATGTCAGGATTGTTGATGTGGCGAGCTTTGCACTTCAGAACATGGCAGAGACCATTTATGGGGAACCGAATCCGAATGATTGCATTGGGATCATCAACATCGGTGCGTCGGAAACATTGATGACGATGGTAACGGACGGAGTGACGTCTTTTACGCGCAACCTAAACATTGGTGGCAATCAAATAACGGAAGAGATTCAGAAGAAGCTAAGCATTACGCGTGAAGAGGCAGAGAATTTCAAGACTGGGAATCTGGCGGACGGAACCGCGATTGTACCAAGGGAGGTAGAAGATATAACGGTCCAGGTGAGCGAAATGATAGCGAATGAGATTAAGCGTTCGCTGGCATTTTTCTATGAGACATCTGGGCGTGACCATGTGAAAGAACTGATTTTGTGTGGTGGTGTCGTAAAGAATGCTACGACGCTGGGTATCATAGAGAAGACTCTTGGTGAGAGGATACGAGTAGCGGATCCGTTTGAGAACCTTGGGTTTAATACGAAACTTTACACGCATGAGGCTTTGAGCCAGCTGTCTCTCGAATTGGGAGTGGCCGTTGGGCTGGCGATACGTCGGAGTGGTGAATAGCAAAAGAGCAGGTGTAAGCTATGATAATACGCGTTAATCTCCATCCTGATAAGAAGGCTAAAACCGAGTCCAGTCCGGGAACAGCGATTATGGCAGTGCTGATTCTTGTGGGGATGTGCATTGCGATTGGATTTGTGTTCGTTTCTCAGGATATCGAAAAAGAGACCAAACAGTATAAGTCTGAGGCAAATAAGATTCAGGCCCAGATAGATGAGGTGAATGCCCGCATCAAGGATGTCACGGAAGTACAGTCCAAGATATCTGAGTTGGAAGCACGCATGAAGATTCTGGGACGTTTGACGAGTAACCGTGTTGGACCTCAGTATGTATTGAATGAACTTTCGCGTCTGATGGCGAATCCGAGGGATGTCATATCGCGCAAGGAAGCGAATGAGCTTGGGTGGACTGTTGCCTGGGAGCCTGACAATATTGTATTGGAGAGTTTCAAAGACATAGGCAACAATACCATTGCAATTAATGGTATATCGCGTAGCATGGAAGATATTCAGGAATTGTGGACGCGCATGAAGACGAGTCCGGTTTTGCGGAATATCAAGTTAATTGAAATCAAAGACACGAGCATTGGCTCAAACAGTGGTCAAGCATTTCAATTCGAGGCTGAGGCGAATTTCAACTATCGAACAAAAGACGGACGTGCGCTTGTAGAGTCCCTGACACATCAGGATACGGTTGACAGTGCAGAACCATCTGCCGAAGTACAGGCTCAGGAGAACTGATATGGCACAAGATAAAACGGCACAGGCTTTACCGTCATCTGCAAAGATTGGGATTGGTCTGGTATTTGTGATATTGGGCGCAGTTGTTGGTTATATGTTGTTTTATGCACCGGCGGTTGCTGAGCGTGACAAAGCTTTCCAGTCAATTTCGAGCAAACAAGATCAGCTTGAGGAAGTGAAGAATCAGGAGAGCCAGTATTTACAGTTCAGACGTCAGAATGAGTATTTGGAGAAAAGGCTTGAAGGTCTGAAGGCGAAAATACCATCGACAGTTGACGAGCTGAACAACTTTTTGGCAAGTGTTAACCAGCGTGCCCGAGCATCCAAGGTCAGTCGGTGGACTGAGTATAGGCAGGAAGGTAATATTTCCAAAGGCGATTACGAGGCGGTTCCAATTCGAATGGAATTTGAAGCGACATACGAGTCGGCACTGCAGTTTTTCTGGGATTTGGCGAGCATGGGTGACAGCGTTGCGCTTGGAAACCGTGAGCAGCTTATCAACATCCGTGATGTTGAGATGACAAAACTGAAATCGGATTCGAGTGTCACGATGTTGAAAGTTTCCTGTGTAGCGGAAACATACCTTTACACGGGGTCGACCGCTCATTAAGGCATAGCGACAGGAGATAAAGATTATGAGAGGAATATATAAAGCGGTATTTCTGTCGTTATGTGCATCATTTCTGTGTGCATTCACGGGGTGTTCGACTAAAAGCAATGTTCCTGTAAGGAAGATTGAGTCAACGACCCAGTTGAGCAATCAGATGACGGCTCTGGACAGAAGCATTCTTGATAAGACAGAAGACGGATGGACAGTTATTCTTGGGGAAACGCAGGTGAAGAGCCATCGGAATCCGTTCCGCGGTTTTAATGACGTAGTTGCCCAGAACACGAAGGTTCATCAGGCGGTTCAAAGTGACAGGGAAAGCGATCTTCAGCTTCCGGAGCAGATGTATCCGACCCGTGAGTACAAGGTTGTTGGCGTCATTACGGGAACGGCTGATCCGAAAGTTTATATCATGGATCCAGGCGGTAACCGGTTTATTCTTCGCCGAGGTTCTTTGATTGGCAATAACAATGGTAGTATTGCCAGTATTCGCCGTGACAGTATCGAAGTTTATGAACGTGTAGCAGACAAAGGGCAGTATATTGAACTTCCCTTGTATGAAGACGCTGATTCGAAAGGTGGAAGCAGTATTAAGCTTAGCCTGCAATAGATTAAAGGAGTAATCAATGAAACAAAGAACAGGGATATCAAAACGCATGGCGCTCTTCGGCATGGCGTTTTGTGTTTGCAGCTCCGTGGCGTGGGATTCACCGCAGACCCGCAGTGATAACAGCGTAACGAGTCTCAATTATTCGCAGGAAAGTACGCGAACACTCGTTGAAATCGGTGTTAGCTCTGATCCGACATTTTCGGTTTATACATTAAAAAATCCTGAACGTGTCGTTGTAGAGATTCTGGACTGTAAGTCTGAAAATCAGGTGTCGCCAATACAGGTTCGTAACGGAATTATTGATACGGCAGCTGTCAGCGTCAGCAAATCAAATGATTACAGCACGTGTCGGGTGATTCTTGGACTTGATCGCGAAACAACATATTCTGTTGATTCATCAAAAGAACAGATCACAGTTTCTGTGGATGGAAAACCAGAAATGAAGGCTTCTGAACTTGCGAAAGCATACGAAGCGATGAAAAAGTCGCAGGAAGAAGCATTGGAATCGGCGCGTTCTATAGCAGCGCAGGAACAGAGCAAGGCGGCAGAGGCATCAAGTCGTGAGAAAGCTGCACTTGAACAATTGGAAAGGGCCCATGCGGAAGCTCAGCAACGAGTTGCCACACTTGAGGCGGAACGAGATGCAGCACAACAGGCGGATATGGATGCGCTTCAGGCGGAACTGTTGAAGGCACAGGCCAATGTTGCGATGCTTGAAAAAGCTAAGGATCAGGCAATTGAACGAGCTCAAATTGCTGAAACCCAGCGCGACAATGCGGAGGCACAGGTTCGTGAAAGCCAGCAGGCACTTGCCAAACTGCAAAAAGAGCAAAAAGATATTCCGGCCACAGCTCCCATTGATGAGACAATAGAGACTTCAGAGAGGACTTCACCTGTTAAAGCCGGTGCACCAATTGACAGTCAGGCAGCTGCAGTTGCCAGTGTGCGTGATATTCAGTTTAGGAACAATCCTGCAGATGGCAGTATGCAGGTTATTGTGAAAATGTCTGCGCCGCTTGGGAGTTTCGAAAACGTCGATCTCGGTTCGCAGAAAAGCGCACTTCGTATTGCCGGGGCTGTACTGCCCGACAACTTCAATAAGAAGTTTGATACCTCAGCTCTCAATCAGGGCATTCGTTTTGTGGATTCGAAACAGGAAGCTAATGGAATTGAACTCATAGCTCAGGCTTCATCCAAGACGATTGACTCTGTGGAACAGAACGGCGATACGCTGATCTGGAACCTGCGTCCGCTCCGTGACGCTACAGGTAA
>JAZODZ010000687.1:0-1582 GCA_045597285.1 Myxococcota bacterium | reverse complement strand
CAAGCGCATTCATGTCCGACATCGAAGACAGAGACACGCGCAAAAATGCCTCATGCGGATTCGTCCTGACCGAAAAACGATACGAATGACACACACGAAGTCCTTGCAATAAAAGGCGCTGCTCAAACTCAGGCCCCTTTTCCTCGATCGATACGGGAACCGTTCTGAAATACGCCCCATCCCCCTCGCGATGCCCCAAATCGGGAAAATATTTCTTAAAACACCGGTTGGCCTCAATCGCCATCTGATATTTCTCGGCGAGTATTTTTTCCGCCACGCCAGAACAAACCAGCTCCGCAATGATTTCCGCATCGAGTGCGGCCGCTTTAATGCTCGTATGAAAAAGGCCTTGCATCAAAGGCTCGCGATATTTCTCCGGAAACGCGGCAAACGTGATGCGAAGCCCAGGGGCGAGATGCCGTGTCGAAGCCGCGATATAAAGCGTCTGCAACGGCAACCGCTCAAAAATAGGGCGTCGCGTCTTGCCAATCTCTATCGACGAATCATCCTCGATGACCACGAGATGATACTTTTCGCAGACTTCTGCCAGCGCATCGCGACGCGCATCCGAAAGCGTAATCCCCGTTGGGTTCGCGCATTCCGGCATGATAAAAATCCCCTGTATCTTGTTTTGCCGGCAGCTCTTTTCCAATGCCTCGGGAATCATTCCTTCGCCATCGTTGTCGATGGCAACCAACCGAAGATGTGTCAGACGTGCCGCCTCGATAAAATTGGCGTATGTGAAAGCATCGACAGCAATCATGTCACCGACGTGAAACAACGACAGCAGCGCCACCGTGATTGCATTCTGTGCCCCGGCAAATACTGCCGTATGTTCCATGTCCGTCTTTGCCCCGAATTTGGCCATCCATTGAATTCCGGCCGCACGGTGATATTCGAGGCCATTTCGCGCCTGATAACTGAACAAATTCCTCACCGTGTCGCGTTCGGCCACAATCCTGACGGCATCGACAACCGGTTGTATCACCGCAGGAAACCCAAGAACGATGCCCAATTCCGCTACGCACAACTCATCGTGGTTTTCTCTCGGCGATACATAAGTTCCTCGCCCGATGACGCCATAAATCAAGCCCTTTTCCCGACATAGATCGTATGCCCGCGTCACGGTCGTAAAGTTTAAATCGAGGTAATCGGCAAGTGAGCGCTGGGGCGGCAGAAGCGTCCCCGGAAGAAGCAGGCCATTCGCAATGTCCTGCTCCAAAAGCGATGCAAGAGATAAATAATGCGGCCGCGTAAGCCGTGACCTGTCCGGCATCCACGATAACTTAAAACGTTGATAATCATTAACTGGCATACGCTTCCTTTTTTCACTGGGGACGCGGGCGACTCGCCTGCGCAAAGTCGTAAGACAACGAAGCTCGTTAGGGCTTCCGGTTTTGTAGCCCCCGGTTGGCGCGTAGCGCCTACCGGGGGATCAAGGGCACCTACACACACTTTTAACCCCGTAGGGGTTTCCCATATAAAACGTATGGTTTTGTGAGCAACCCCTGCAGGGGTTATTTCATTGGGCTTTCCCATTACACCCGGCGTTGCCGGGAGCTTTTGATAATGCACTATCAGC
>JAZODZ010000686.1:0-4027 GCA_045597285.1 Myxococcota bacterium | reverse complement strand
GCAGGGGGCTGAATAGTTACCAATTTTTACCCTCTTCATTTATGGAGAGGGGTGCCACGATAGCGGCGGGGCGAAGTCGAAAAAGCCTTATTTGCTCGACATCTTTTTCTCTCTCAACTGCCAATATTCGAAATGCCTTTCACCTTTCTGAGCCGGAGAACCAATGGGAGCCTTATGTTTGAACGTTATTTTCTTAGAATTAATATTATACAAAAACTCGAAACGACCGTATTTCTGAACGTCGTCTGAATACGTCTTGACGATTTCAGAAAAGTCGATATCAAACTTTTTAGGAAGCACATCTTTTACGCATTTGTCCATTTCACCACAATTTCCGGCACCATCATAAAACCCATGTTCAACACTATAAACAGTACCATATTTATCATAACTCACATAGTATTTATAGTAATTATTATCAGATGGCCTCCTAGGACCAGAACCACCCGGTGATGGCCTCCTAGGACCAGAACCACCCGGTAAACAACTCGTTCTCTCACCAATCTTTAAACACTTTTTAAAGTTTGGAGCAAGCGCGGCAACTGTATCATAAACTTGTCTATTCGTTATCTCGGCGATATCGATTTCAGATGCAGCAGATGGATCTGGCTTCGCGTCTTTTGCTTGTTCGGCATCTGAATTCGATGTTCCTGATTCCAGTGCAGGAACAGACTGCGCAAGCACTACGCCTGGGAAAAGGGCAAGTACAGCAAAGAAAAATGCAGTCAATTTGTTCAACTGTTTCATCGTTTTCGCCTCTTATTATGTTACGAATGGCGTTGTCTTCGGCAATTGATATGAAGCCTCGCCAAGTTTTTCCATTCACCACTGCTATGCACCGTGAGGGCGTCTACTCTCAAATAGATTATACCTTGAAAATATAACAAAATCGAGTAAAATTCTGAATTGCTCGTCGATTTGAGCAACTATTTAGACTCCTAACAGATTTTCAGAATTACGTGGTTCTATCGACACCAGGCAGGAGTCAGGAGGCAGGAGGACGCAATGATGTAGGTGCTTTGTTTTTAGTAAAATCCTCTGTCCTCTTGGGAGAAATGCGTTGTAAAAGCAACATTTTCGCGGGCGAGTCGCCCGCGTCCCCGGGTAGGTCTGAATAGTTACACTATTCAGACCACCCTAAAAATAATTCGGGCATTCATGACCATATAACAAATCATGGCAAAATAATATGATTGAAAATGATAGAATAAGACTTCGTGCCTGGAAGGAATCGGATGCCGCCGAGTGCTTTCGATATGCAAAAGACCCATTAGTTGGACCGATTGCGGGCTGGCCGCCGCATTCCAGCATCGAAGAAAGCCTCAAGGTTATCCGTGAGGTTTTTATGGTGCCAGAAACTTATGCCATCATCCTGAAAGAAACGGATCTCCCGATTGGATGCATTGGGCTAAAGCAAGGAAATTCGACCGATTTGACGGATAAGCCGGATGAATGCGAACTCGGTTATTGGCTTGGCGTGCCTTATTGGGGACAAGGTATTATGCCGGAGGCTGTCAACCTGTTATTACACCACGCATTTGCAGATTTAGAAATGAACAAGGTTTGGTGCGCATATTATGACGGTAACGAAAGATCAAAACGCGTACAGGAAAAGTGCGGATTTCGTTATCAATGGACGACCAAGTCTGTGGAAGTGCCTTTGATGCACGAATACAGAATAGGCCATATCAATTGCCTGACTCGCGAGGAATGGCTTCGCCATCAGGAAAAAACACTCGAATTAAGCGATAAATTTCCCAATCCCGACGCTGTTTTCCCAGTCAGGAATTGTAAAACTGTGACGCAAATCAAACCGACAATCCACAATCCCAACATCATCGTTGGCGATTTTACCTATTTTGGCGATATCGATTTTGAAAAACACGTCACGCATCACTACGATTTTATTGGAGATAAGTTAATTATCGGCAAATTCTGCCAGATTGCCGCTGGTGTCGAATTTATAATGAATGGTGCCAATCATCAGATGAATGCAGTGACGACATTCCCATTTTATATTATGAATGGCTGGAATATGACGCCACCGCCATTGTCTGAACTGCCACTCAAAGGCGATACAGTTGTCGGCAACGATGTCTGGATAGGCCAAAATGTGACCATTTTGCCCGGTGTTCACATCGGAGACGGTGCAATCATCGGTGCCAACAGTATCGTTGGTTCGGATGTACCACCTTATACAATCGTCGCTGGCAATCCCGCGAAAACGATACGCAAACGATTTGACGATGAACTCATCGATCTGCTCCTCAGGCTCAGATGGTGGGACAAAAGCATCGATGAAATTCAGGCTTTGATTCCAATTTTGACGTGCAGTGATTTGGAAAAGGTCAAAAAGGAAATCTTGACACTCCTGTCCAAAACAATATACTAAATCAGGTTGTTTAAACACATTCTCACAATTTCTGAGCAAAATCATGAAAAAAATATTACTTGCAGTGACGTTATTACTTGCCATTGAGGCTTCGGCATACGCCCAGGACTGCGAAGACCTCGAACATAATCCCCAATGGATGGAAGGTATGCAGTTTGTCAAGAATGCTGTCGAAACGAAATCATGGGACGATGCACTTACAAGAGCGAGAACACTCGTCAAACTCTGCCCCAACTCGCCAAAACTCAACTACTACATCTCACTTGCACTGGCAGGAAAGGACGACAAAATCAAGGCATTGCAATACATTCAGAAAGCCAGCGACAACACGTATCTCATGGCTACCCCGCCTGAATCGGCAAAACTGATATGGTACGCAAGACACGATGCCGAATTCCCCGAGCGCACCGAAAGTGCCATCGCGGAACTTACCCAGGACAACAAATCCAAAACCGAAGCTCTGATCGCCGCTCAACAAGACTTGCACGAAGATCACGCCATCGGCCTCTGGACAGGCGTCGGCCTCGGTGCCGCCGGTCTCGTGCTCATTGCCACGGGCACCACACTCGCGCTTTGGGATGACCAACATTATGAAGAAGTAGGTAAAGGCTATCTAAATTTTTCGGATTCCTTAAATTTTTATTCAACACATACGTATAAAGAAAAGCCTACATACGTTTGGGGTATCAGTTTAGTCTCGATAGGAGCCGCCTTTGTCATTTCAGGAACGATTCTTTCTGCGGTATTTGGCTATAAATACAGCCGTTCAAAACAAAATCTTGACTACACATTTAATATCTCGCCAAATCAAGCCAGCTTTAGTATGACATTTTGAGAGGTCATAAGATGAAAAGAGTTATTCCTGTTACTATTATTACAAGCATTTTACTTGGTTGCGGCAGTACATTTTCAATCACAGAAGAAGGTGAGTTATGTAAAAGTAATGGAACAGTTTACTCAAAACCAGATATATGCATAAATGAAAATAATTATCATGAGGATTATCGATATCAATATTATCAATTTGATGACACCCAACCATGTCAACGTCGTCAATGTATCGACGGGAAATGGGTAGTTGATCCAGAGTATTCGTGTGCCAATTCATGTAAAAAACCAGTTAATATAGATATCAACCTAGATAATATAAAACAACTAAATATAGATATAGAACAGCTATGCAATAAATATCCGAAAGTTCAAAACTATGATTATTGTGGCGAATGCAGGAATGGTGAATTGCGTTGTAATGAGGATAACACAATTCTTCAAGTCTGTAAAAACGGTTTATGGACTGTTCAAACAAACTGTTTAGAAGAATTTCAGACTTCGTGCGTTAAAATTGATAATATAACTTCCTGTGGAAGCTGTATCAATGGAGATGAGCGCATCTATAACAACACCAATGCAATCTGCCAGCGTTCGACTTGTGAAAATGCAAAATGGATAATAGACGAAGGCTTTTGTGCGAAACATGACGTGTCATGTACTTCAGATGATAAATGCGGCGAATGCCGCAACGGAAATATGAGATGCGATGATGGTATCGAGGAAGACATTAATAAACAATATGACCGATACATTCGAAAATGTCTAGCTGGTCAATTGATGCAATTCTTATACTGTCTTTAGAAC
>JAZODZ010000685.1:0-4239 GCA_045597285.1 Myxococcota bacterium | reverse complement strand
ATCCCCTGGATAACTCCCAGTCTATTGCCGAACTCGTCGATGATTACCGCGATTTTATTGTGGAAAACGTTCCCAATCTCATCACTATCGAACCCGAAGATTGCACAAATGGTATCGATGACAACAACAACGGGCTAGTGGATTGCCAGGATTCACTGTGCGACAACGTTCCGGGATGTGGTGTTGAGGATTGCAGAGACCTCGAAGACAACAATGGCAACGGAATAGTCGACTGCGAAGACCCGGTTTGTTTCGATGACATACGCTGCCAGCCAGAAGACTGCACAAATGGCAAAGATGACAATGAAAATGGCGATGTCGACTGCGAGGATTCACAGTGTTCCGAACATCCAAACTGCAAACTCGACTGCACGGACTGCAGCGATCCGCGATGCGCCGATGCAGATAATTGCAAGCAACAGCATCAAGACCCACAGGAACAGCAGGAACCTCAGAAGCCAACCAGTTGCGCCAACCGTTGCGACGATCCGGATTGCGAAAATTCCAGAGCCTGCCAATCATCGCATACAACCGATCCTTATGATAAAGACACTTGTACAGGCAGGAATTGTTATCGAGATTATGATTACAATGATGGTTTTTGTGCATCCACACCGCTTCGTTCATCCCATACCCCCATGGGGCTGACAGCCGCAGGATTCCTTGCGTTGCTCGGCATGATCGCAGTCCGTCGAAAGCGCAGACAATAAGTGCAGTCAGAGGGTGAATCGATCCTCTCATGTTTGTTTTGACCATGACTAATGATAACACTCTCTCCCCCCTCTCCAATGTAGCTGAGAAAGGAACAAATGCTATCAATGGCGCAAATAATAGAAGCCCGTAGGGCTTCCAGTTTTGTAGCCCCCGGTTGGCGCGTAGCGCCTACCGGGGGATCAGAGAAATCAAACCAACAGATCCCCGTAGGGGATCAACACAGTAGCATGATAAATTATACAAAATGTTCCTTTCTTGCCAATGGAAAGGGGCCAGGCACTCCTCATTATCGATGTCAGCCTCTGATTTACACATGAGTGAAAGTATGAGATTTGAGAAAGTTGAAAAGCGTTCGCACTGGCAACTTATCGTTTTATGGGCGTTACTGACTCCGGTTTGTTTGGGAACTTCGAGTGCGCTTGCACAAGAAAATGTCAGACCCAACAACGACTGGTGTCCTGAACTTATCAATACCAATAACTGGCAGTACGAAATCGGCAATCTCGAAAAGCTGATTAATGACGGCAACTACACAGAAGCAGAAGAGTTAATACAAACACTCGAAGGAATCTGTGCGCGTTCTCCTATGCTCAAGTTCGCACAAGGGAAACTCGCCCAGGCACGAGGGGAAACCGAAAAAGCCCGCACAAATTATATCGAAGCCAGTGAACAACTCACGCAATTTGAACTCAGCCCCACGCTCTCAAAAGATATCTGGTACGCACGTTTTCAGGTGGAAAATCAGGTTTCTTCAGATTACGAAAAGGTCAACAAACAGATACTTTGGAACGGCGTCGGCGTGGGGGCTGGCGGCATTATCCTGGCAGCCACGGGATTTGCCCTTGCCTATCATTCGGATCCAGTCGAATTTTCAGAGCCCAAAGGAGCGTACAAAGTTCGAAAAGATTATACGGTCGGTTGGTGTCTGGCAGGGACGGGCATTGCAATGTTAATCAGTGGTGTCATTATGTCTGGCGTGGCTGGATATCGACTCACAAAAATGAAAAATAACGCATTTGCACTTGATATTTCACCCACGGGCGGAAGTTTCAGAATGACATTTTAAAAACAGAATTCTATTCGAGTCACGTCGGACGCACAAACGCTACACCGCTTAAACACTAATCATTCTCTTTCATGTTGATTTCACAAGCGCAATTCAAACTTGATTCATGATTAAAGATCTAACACAAGGTAATGTATTAAAAAATATGGCGGCTTTTGCCGGCCCCTATTTGTTCGCGTGTTTTCTTCAGACATTTTATCCGATTGCCGATTTATTTATCGCCGGATTATATAACGGTTCTGAAACGATTTCGGCCATTTCCATTGGCGGCCAAGTCATGCACCTGGTTGTCATGGCTGTTGCCGGCATTGCGATGGGGGCCAATGTATGTATTGGACAGGCATTCGGTGAAAAGTCAGAAGAAAAACAACGTTGTGCCATCGGAAGCACCATCGCGGTATTCGCCATTCTTTCAATCATACTTACCCCTATCGCGATTATTTGTACAGAACCGTTGACCAGGTTGCTGCAAACACCGCAAGAAGCCTATAATCTGACGCTCGATTATACGAGAATATGTTTTATGGGCATCCCATTTATTGCCGCCTATAATGCGATTGCAAGTATTTATCGCGGTTTCGGGGACACGCGCCATCCACTGATATTTGTAGCCATTGGCGGCATTTTTAACATATTACTCGATATATTATTTATCGGTTATTTTGAGATGGGCGCAGTCGGAGCGGCCTTGGCAACAGTCATTGCACAGGTCATAAGTGTAATATCCGGCGTTTTTAGCCTGTCACGAATCAAAAAAGCAAAACCGTCAAAGCCCAATGGTGCCATGGTTCGTTCCATTCTGAATGTTGGTCTGCCCATATTATGTCAGGATGGCGTCGTCCAAATCGGATTTCTCATTATCACGGCCATTGCCAATTCGCGCGGTTTATATGTTTCGGCTTCCGTCGGTATCGTCGAAAAAATTATATGTTTCTTTTTCCTCTTCCCTTCGGCAATGCTCGCCACTGTGTCGGCATTTTCTGCACAGAACCGTGGTGCAGATTTACATCATCGTTCAAAGCTCGCGCTCAAATATGGTATTATTGCAGTCAGTATATATGGTGCCATCTCGGCCTTGATTTGCCAGCCACTTGCCCCTGCACTCGTCGGACTTTTTTCGAATGAATCTGAAGTCGTCAAACTCGGCACACAGTATTTACGCACGTACAGCATCGATATCCTCGTGGCCGGGATCCATTTCTGTTTTAGCGGCTTTTTCTGTGCTTATAGCAAATCGATTTGGTCGTTCGTTCATAATATTATATCGATTGTATTTGTCCGCGTCCCCGGAACCTGGCTCGTTTCCGTCTTGTTCCCCGCCACTTTATATGAAATGGGAATCGTAACGCCCGCCGGTTCGCTTGTTTCCGTCCTGATATGCATTCTTATCTATCGACATTACCGCGAATGGTGGAACAATCCATCTAAACTTGCTTAATCCCATTCACATGAGTACACACGGCCCCGAATAGCAACAACTTTCAGGAGCATTATTCATGCTAAAACCAAATGCGGTTTAGATCATAATAGCGAGATAACTAAACCGGATCAACAATGGCGTTACTTTTTCCAATCGCTTCAATCATTTCTTTTACATTTGGGTTTACTTTGCGTGGTCCCTGAATACAGCCGTTTACCCCTGCCTGATGAAGCTCATTCATGGTGCAATGGTTGAAATTATCATTTAATCGTTCCAAATCCATGTAAGAAGAATAGTTTTCATAAACAGTTCCATCTATAACAAACGAAGAAGCGTCAATCTCACAAGATGTAAGCAGTACTTTGTTTACTCTACGCTTATACTCGATTTTTGCACGGGCTAACAGATGTAAATATATACAATATCCCCGACTTTTATATTACGATTGGTCTGCTTCCAATCAATGCAATTTAGACGCTTAAAGGCATTGACTACATCGTAATACTTGATATTGCAGGGAACAATCCATTCTGCCATGATAATCTCCAAGACTAGCGTTTAACAAAATATCAAATAATATACCTCATACCGCCCCCCCACTTTCAAATCACAAAAAAGGTGCGGGATGCAATCAACTTTACCCGTTCGTGAAACAATAACCTATTCCACCAAGCATGCCTTACACCATTTCCGGCAAAAACATACCGCATACGCCAGAACACTACGTGCGGCGGGCTCATCATCCAAAACAGCCTCGATATATTCATTGTCACGGATTTGTTTGACTGCCTCATCCAGTTTCGAGGCCATCAGTTTTTTGATTCTTAAACGATCGTTGTCTTTGATTCCAGCGGCTTCTAATGCTTTGGGTGTAACACACTTGAGTTCAAGGATAATGCCTTTTTCTCCGATGACAGTCACAACATCCGGCCGTCCCTCACCATATTCATCATTGGAATGTACCTGCGACACCGTTCGCAACAAACCGACTGTCATGCCATGATAGAACGCCTCGTTATAGTCAAACACGCTCACACTG
>JAZODZ010000684.1:0-8563 GCA_045597285.1 Myxococcota bacterium | reverse complement strand
CTCAATGCCAAATCACCTGAATGCTGTCCAACGGAGGGGGTGGGATTCGAACCCACGATACCCTTTAGAGATATACACGATTTCCAATCGTGCGCCTTCGACCACTCGGCCACCTCTCCAGCAAAGAAGAAGGAGGAAATGGGATTCGAACCCATGATACGGCAAGCCGTATACTTGATTTCGAGTCAAGCGCCTTCGACCACTCGGCCATTCCTCCACTTACTTTTTCGTCCGCAAATTTTCAAAGAAGTCGCGAAGAAGCCTGGACGATTCATCACCCAGCACGCCTTCGTCAACCTTAATTCGATGGTTCAAACGCGGGTCTTCGCCTAGAGCGAAAAGGGAACGCATTGCTCCACCTTTTGGGTCGCGGCACCCAAATACGACGCGATCTACACGTGCCTGCAACAGAGCGCCTGTACACATAATGCAAGGCTCCAATGTCACATACAATGTACTTCGCAACAAACGCCAGTTCCCCAAAGCCTCGGTTGCCGTCTGAAGTGCGATAAGCTCCGCATGGCCCAGAACATTTCCATCCATGCGACGATTGGAACCCCAACCGCAAATCTTTCCTTCAACGACGAGAACCGCTCCTACAGGAACTTCCTGATGTCCAAAAGCATCGCGGGCAAGCCTGAGCGCTAATTGCATATAGTGCTTATCCAGAGCCGCCATCTCAACTCCTGTCCATCCATACACCGAAGTGGGCTCGAACCACCAACCTACGGCTTCGTAGGCCGTTGCTCTATCCAGTTGAGCTACCGGTGCATAAACGAAGGGGGAGGGATTCGAACCCTCGATACGGAATAACCCGTATACTCGCTTAGCAGGCGAGCGCCTTCAGCCACTCGGCCACCCCTTCAAGATCGTTTGTCATCGCATTCCGAAGTTTCTCTCGCCCTCGGAACGAGCGGCCTTCTACGCGTTCTTTCCAATTCGTGCAAGTTTTTTTTTCAATTTCTTACTTTTTTCGTCCCTCTCCTTATTCTTCCTTGTCGATTCTTCCTTGTCGGCACGCCTATTGACATACGGCGTGCCCGCCGCGCTATTGGCATACGCGCGGCGACTCTCCTTATGCCCTTCCCCCGGTTTGAACCACGCTTTCCGCGTTCCGGCTCACCACTGACTATCGCCTGCATCCTGGTTTCGACAAAGCCATTTAAACGTGAATGCCAAAGAGGGCTGAACGGTTGCCGTTCCTGTCTGCAAAGGCGCTATTTATTTTGCGCGATTCTAATCGTTTGTGATAAAACCGTTCGTCTTTTTGTTCGACTTTTTTCGAACTATTGTGAGGAAAACCAAATGAAAGCCTGTCAAATTTGCCTATCCGTTTTCGAGGATGCCGTTAGATTCTGTCCTTTTCACGGATCTGAACTGAAACTCCTGCCTGCTCACCAGTTCAATGTCGGCGATTCCATTTGTGATTTCTACCTGAAAAAACTCGTCGGACACGACGGACTTGGAAATATTTTCTGCGCAACGCGCGGCGATATTTCTTACCGTTTTCGCCTCTTTTCTGCCCCCGTTCTCTGCAATCCTGCCCGCGTCAAGAAACTTCACGAAATCCTTGAAAAAGAACCTCTCTCCGGTGGCGGAATCCCTATCACAGACTTCGACTGGCTTGAAGACGGTACGCTTTTCAGCGTCCATCCCTATATCCCTGGCCGCTCTTTCCGCGACCTGCTCGGACTCAACCTCAAACTCTCTGAATCCGAAGTCGCCGAACTCCTCTATCAGCTGCTCCGCGCAGTCAAAGATATCCATACGCAGGGCGTCGTCTGCGGCAACCTGTCTCTTTCCAATATCATTCTGGACAACGCAGGCCGCGTAAGAATTCACGACGCCGGGCTGTGGGATTTGTTCAGAGATGAGCATTTCAATGAACTCCGGGATGACAATCCCGATATTTTCGACGATATCCTCGACCTGATGTCGCCGGAGGTCGCAAACGGTGAAAAGCCTTCGTTCCAAAGCGATGTCTATAGTTGCGGTGCCGCAGCCTGCTGCCTGCTCTGTGGCAAAACCGAATCCGGTTCCGCACAGGAACGAATGAAACACCACGTCAACGGCGACACACTCGATATCGCCAAAGACTTCGCCGTGCCCGTTTCAGAAGACTTCAGGGAATTGCTCACAGCTTCCATGATCGGCAACGATGGCGTCCGGTTCCAGACCCCAAGAGCATTCATTACCGCCCTACTCTGCACGCACGAAGAGATTAATGAGTCGGAAGACTCCCTCTCTCCAGAACTCGCTGAAAAATTGCTCTCAGGTGCCGAAAAGCCTGTTCCACACAACTCCTTTGTCTCTCTTTCTGCTGTCGAAACGCCCCCGCTCTCCCTCAATGATATCCAAAACTCCAAACCAGAGGAAAGTACGCCTCAGCAGGAAGAAATCTCTGACGACAAAAACCTCGAAAAAGCATCCTGGGACACGCTCGCCAGCCTAGTTGGTGAAAATCTTGAAGAAAAACCCCTTGAAGAATCTCAGGACACACCCGAAGAAACCCCGTCCGAGTCGCCAGAATCTTCCGAGAAAAAAGAATCAACAGACGACGCTTCGTTCTCAAGCCCCTTCGATGACATCATCGCTGACATCAATAAAGACAAACTCAACGATTCCGGCATCAATTCGAGCATTTCCAATAGTGACAGTCCTTCCTCCAGCGACGACTTCTTTTCTTCCCTTCTTACCACACCACAATTATCCGATTCTCTCGATCTGAGTTCTTCCCTCAGTTTCAATAGCGCCATCAGTTTCAGTGGTTCACTTGAATCTGACGACACTAAAAAGATTGATGATATCGACAATAAAGAAGTCAAAGAATCAGTAGTTCCGAAAGAAGAACAAGACGAAAAACAAATACTCAGCACAGAGATAGCCGATTTTGTCGAGAAAAAGGACGATTCTGTCGAGGATAAGACTGAGGCCGACGAGAAAAAGACCGATTCCGTCGAGGAAAAGACCGATTCTGTCGAAGAGAAAAAAGAAGCTGTCGAGGAAAAGACAGAGGCCGACGAGAAAAAGGACGATTCTGTCGAAGGAAAAGCCGATTCAGATGAAAAGAAGAAAGAACTGACCGAAGAAAAGAAAGAACCAGCCGAAAACAAGGACGATACCGCAGAAAAACAGGCTGATAGTGCCGAAGCCAAACCGGAAGGGACTGAAGAAGACAAAGATGTCACTTCATCCAAACCGCATAAACGCATTGGCCGCAAAAATAAACCGTCGGAAGAATCCGGCGAAACCACAGGAACGGGAACTGGAAAGGAAAAGAAGCGAAAACGAAAACAAAACCGTCGCACCAGTTTTGCACCCGCGAATGAGGTCGAACAAGCCGATGTTGAAATCCTTCCGCTGTCTAATCCTGAAGACAAGCCAGCTTATGCACCAATTCCCTGGATGACCGTTTCAAGTGGTTATAAAGCACCCGAATCCGCCACAAATCCCGATGCAGATCGAATTACCGCGGAGCTGGAAGCCCCCGAGATTCATGAAATTGAAGTCGAAGAATTCTTCGATAACGAGAATACCAAGGGGACCATTTCCCATAAGAAGCGCAATCTTTTGGCACTTATCGTCATTCTTCTTGTCCTCATTCTGTCAGTTCTCATTGCGACTAACTTTGTGAAATCAAAGCGAGTCAGCAAGCAACAGGCTGCAAACGAACAAACCCAGCAGAATGACAATGAAGATGTCTGGAAAAATAAAATCGACCAGTTCTATCAGGATCTCGCAGTCCAAACCAAGGAATCACGCCAAAAAGCCCTGGCTGATTTCCGCGAGATGCGCAATGGCAACCTGGACAGCGTCCGTCAGAAAGAATGCAAAAAAGCCCTCATCGATACATTCCGCTCGCAAGCAGACACGCTTAAAAAATCGCTCAAAAAATCCGATGAGATCGCAGATCCTCTTAGTAATTTTGACAAACTTACCGCTTTTGACATCGCCTATAATGATTGCATCTTCAAAATTGATGCAACCGATAACGCGGAAGAACAAAGGCTTCAGTGTGAAAAAGAACGCGATAATGGAAAATTACAGGTTCGAACCACGTCTCTTCAGAATGCCCAGAAACTCATTCCTGAATTGCAGAATCAACACAATGGTTGGAGCGAAGTCACAGGAATTTATGAAGATTTGAGTGAGTTAGCCCGTGGAATGAACATTCCTCAACTGAATCAGGAACTTTATGAAGCCGATCAGCAAAAATCGAAATATGAAGCCCGCCTGAAATCAATCGATGACGAATCCAAAGCCATTGCTATGGTTGCTCCAACCGCACCTGCAGATGTCGTTCCTGAACCCGTTCAGACCGAACCCACGCCTTCAGAACAGCAACCCGACGGTCTTGCTGCAACCGATACGGAAATCGCACTGAACCAAGCCGATCCAAATCCGACGCTGGATTCCGAACAGCCTCAAGTACCAGATAACACTCAGGCCCAGGCCCCCGAACAGCCGCAAGCACTGCAGAACACTCAGGCCCAAGCTCCGGCACAGCCGCAAGCACTGCAGAACACTCAGGCCCAGGCACAGCCGCAAGCACAGCAGAACACTCAGGCCCAGGCACAGCCGCAAGCACAGCAGAACACTCAGACCCAGGCACAGCCGCAAGCATTGCAGAACACTCAGGCCCAGGCACCGACCACAAACAATACGCAGACTCAGACAAATACTCAGACTGCAAAGACGAACACGCAGACTCAGACAAATACTCAGACTGCAAAGACGAATACCCAGACTCAGACAAATACTCAGACTGCAAAGACAACAAACACTGCCAAGGGCGGCGTTCCTACCGCCAAGCTGTTAGCTGATGCTTCGCAGGCGCTTGCTAAGGGAGATTTGGCTAAAGCAGCATCGCTGTGTGATCAGGCCGTCAACCAGGAACCCAAAAATGCGCGTGCATGGCTCATGTTTGCAAGCGTGAGCGAAAAACAAGGCAAACACTCACAGGCTGTTACGCAGGCCGAAATTTCATGCAAGCTTTCACCTAAAGCAACATGCTATGTTCAGTTGGGCAATTTCCAAAGCAAAGCCGGGATGACAGCCGAAGCCCAAAAATCCTACTCCAAGGCACTTGAACTCGATCCTAACAACGCACAGGCAAAAGCTAAAGTTTCCGCAATATATTAATATCCCGCAAGCTCCGAACATTTCGGAGCTTTTTTATCCCCCGATATGAAAGTATTATTACCCATTCTCTTAGCGTTCTGTTTCTGCGGTTGCTCACAACTCTCTTTCGAACCGCCACAAAAATCCGACGATGTCACGGATGCCGCAAGTTCATGGCGTTATCCCAAACCAGATGGCATCGTCGCCCCTGAAAACCTCGATTCAAGCCTTAAAATTTCCCTGGAATGCCATTACCCCGTATGGCGAGATTCCATTGAAGTTTCTGCTAACATCTCTATCCAGAATCTAACCAATTCACACCTGCCAGCTCGTGCAAAAGGACATCTCTATATCTACGACTTTCAAAAAAAAATTCCCCTCTACTGGTCACACATCGACCTCGCCTATGCAGAACCCGCTTCTCCGGGCATGACAGGAATTCTTTCCATTCCCGCGCACAGCTCGAAGGAACTGACAATCCCTATCTCTGCTACGACGTGGGCTGATGTACACTCTTCCCAATGGACCGACTCCCCCTTCTACACCTTTATTCCTACCGGAAAATACCTCCTCCGCTTCGAACTCGATTTCTTTGACGAAAAAGATCAGATCATCGGAACAAAAGCCTCCAATTTGGTTGAGTTTACGACAGTCATGACTGCTCCTGACGTCATTATCCCTGACAGGCCCCAATGATGAAATACACAATCCTTATTTTAACACTGATGGCTGCTTTCTTTTCTTCAGGTATCGCCTTTGCCCAATCGACGGAAGTCAGTCTAAATGTCGAATACGCGTCTCATTCCATCGACGTATCGATTAAATATAATGACCCGCAGACCATCTTAGCCAATGCTGTAAAAAAAGGCTGCAAACAGCTCTGCAACGACAATTCTTGCGAAAATGAATGCTTTCAACACGCGAAATTGACTTTACTGAGATGCGTCGACGAAAATAATATTAAGTGTCGCCCCAATCAGGAAAAACTCATAACAGATCATATCATTACCCGTAACAACAAATTATTTGATAGTAATAACAATAATTCTGAATCTCTAGCCATCGATCATCATAAAGCACTTGCCAGCAAATCACGAAATAGCATAAACGAAAATAATATTTTAATTCGTCCGGATTATTATCCAACAAAGCCCAACAGTTCGCTCATCAGTCCAAATAATAGAAAACAACCATCTTCAACATTGCTTTTATCAACCTGGAGAGGAAACGATAACAAGAAGAAAAATAACAACAATTCTCTGTTAGTAGATCCTAAAAAAAATAAACTCCTCATGCCTTCCCATGTTAAATCACCACAGCTCTTAAGATGAGGTTTCGATATGAAAAAACTCGCCGTCATCCTGATGCTATCATGTGCCTTTTGCTTTTCTGGCTGCGAAATGGTCATGGACGTATTCTCACCCAGATTTGACGCCACTTCCACCGAATCGTTCACTGAATCGTATGTCAAAATCAAAGACTCACTCACTGAGGAAGAAGTCGACAAACTCAATGAGGCACTCTTATATCAATCCGCAATATATCTGAAAGATCATCCCGGAGAAGCGCTCTTTGCACTGGGTGCCGCTGTCGTCACGGAAGATCATAACAATACAATCACACAAGGTTTCAGCATGGGATTGATGAAAACTTTCGACGGAAAAACCGGCAAACAAGTAATCCGGGAATATGAAGCCGCAAAAAACTCTGATTAATACTCTATTGTATATATATAACCACTAATCATTGCGCCGAATCGCGGCGTATCGGCCGCAGGCCGATAGCCACGCCACCGCACGTCGTATGCCGTAGGCATAGACGTGCCCACGGTAGGCACGTGTCGTGACGTGCCTGTGCGGCGTATCGCGTAGCGATAGCCGCACCACCGCACGGCGTATGCGGCAACGCCGCATAGACGTGCCCCCTACAAAATCAGCCGGTGACGAATCAATACCTCGCGCTTCTGCCCCGCGCCGCTCCTCACCTGCCGCATCACGATCCCCGTCCCTGGAACGAAAAACCGGGACTCGCGGCCTTCTTCAATCGACCCGAATATTTCGTATGCACCGCTGAACGCCCCGCCTGGCACCACGATCGGCGTCTCATGCCGCGCCCTGACTTCGTACCGATAAAAATTGCTCTTCTGTCCGGCCGTGTCCCATTTCTGACCGACCTCGATCGGAAATAAAAATATCGGCGTCTGACGGCTGATATACCCCAACAAATACCCGATATTATCGGCGTTATTGCGGCAATCACGGTAGCACGGCAATATCAGATGAGGCGTCGCAAGCCAGCTAAAATGCGAGATTTCCTGCCCTTCCTCGTCCTCTTTCGACGGATCCTGAAGCGTGCGCTCAAACGTCACGATCCAATACCCCTGCTTATGGATGATGTCCGTGATCATATCCGTCACGGTCACTTCCAGACCGGCTTCGGGCTGAATCAAAGTCTCGCCAACCGTCTTTTCCACCCGATATTTCCAATAATTCCCCACCTCCAGCGGCATCGGATAATGCTCGCTCGTCAGCAAGTCCGTTTTCAAGTGCATCCCCGATTCCAGAAACAGCTGAAGCGTCTTGTCGAGCTCCACGGGCTGCGCGATTCGCCACCCTTTCGGCGTCTGCACAATCTTCGGCACGCGAATCGTAAAGATTTTTTCCGTCCCCAACAACTCGATCCGAAGTTCGTTCCCCCAATGCTGAATCACTTCATCGACCTCGGGCTGCGCAATCTTCCCCGCCAGATTTCGCCCCTTCCCCAACCGAAATTCTGACAGCCTCAAACGCGTCGAAAGCCCCCCAATCGGCTCCTCAGACTCGAGAACCGGCGAAAACAAACGCCACAATAACTCGCTCTTTTTCAATATATCCGACGACTGCTTCGACGCATCTTCCAGCTTCATGTGAATCAACGCGGACAACTCATCACCCGATATAAACATCGATTCATACGATTCGCGATCATGTTCCACAAGCGCATGGAACAACGCATACCCCAAATCTTCCGGCGCAATGTTTATCAGCGTTTCCGCAGCAATTTCCGGTGCCTCGACAGCTCCCGGCGGAAGCTCTGTATATATCAGCGGCCTCAGAGGCGGCTCGTCACCACTCATGTGGCGCTCACACCCGTTCGCGAACAATACGACAGCCGCAAGGCCGCACATTTGAACAATTCTCTTCATCATTTCGACGGAAACAGGCTTTCGATGGCATTGTCGATGACATCATGCGCCGCCGGACACTTGTCCGATATCTTGTACAAATCATCCATGGCCGAACGTATCTTGTCGCGATCCGCAGGTGAGAACTGCGACGGTTTCAATCCCTTCAGAGCATTCGACGCCTCGAGACGAAGTTTGACGTTATCCTTGAATTTCGGCATATCCTGGCAAAATGTCGAATCGAGTCGCTGCTTCAAATCCTTCAGATACGCAAACAAC
>JAZODZ010000683.1:0-13814 GCA_045597285.1 Myxococcota bacterium | reverse complement strand
CCGTTGTTCCGCCGACGCCCGCCGTTGTTCCGCCGACGCCCGCCGTTGTTCCGCCGACGCCCGCCGTTGTTCCGCCGACAATACCTTCAATTGGGGTTGTTCCGCCGTCTCCTGTTTCACCTTCTAGTGTATCGGCTGTTGGTCGTCCGGCAGTTCCCGGCATGAATGCGGCGAGACCTTTAGGCGTTGTTCTTCCAAGAATTCCAGGGCCTCCGGTTCCTACTGCTACGAATAAGCCATTGCCGACTGCACAGGCGACTTTGCCGAGTGCCGGATTGTCCAATGGCAATTACGGGCAGATGAATAAAGATGTGGCATCGGCTCTTTCGGGCATTCCCGGCATTTCCATGCCCGCGTCAACAGCGACAATTCCGTATGCCGAACCTGTTCAGGCCGAGCCAGTTGCGACGATCCCGTATGCTGAACCTGTCAGAATGGCTGGAATTCCGGATTCTGAGCGCCAGAAAGTCGAGGAAACACTCCAGGAAGTCGAGTTCTATGCTTCTCTGATGCTCGAAGCCGATGCCAGAACGGTTTTGCAGGGGTTAATCGACAAATATGGCGATGTCGACATCATTCACGAGGCAAAGGTCAAACTCGATGGCGGTGCGTAAAAGACATCACTGATATTTAAGCATTATTTTTTGCCTGATTTTCGGGAATAGATCGGCTTGAGTTTGAGTTGAGCTTTGGGGGCAACGGGAGATTTCTGAAAATCAGGCTTTGTTTTGCCCAAAAGGGCGCAAGGTCATTGTGGGGCGCGTACAGCATGGATGCTGTGTTTTGTCCCAGGCAACTCATAGGATTTGAAATATGGAAAAATATACGGATCTGAGTTTGTTGAACTTCTCAACACTCGGTGAACTGATGCGCAATTCCGTTCAAAAGTACCCTGAACGTCCGCTTTGGGGCATTAAAAAAGACGGCGTGTACCAATGGATGACGTATGCTGAATTTGGCGTCATTGTTAGGAAATTGCGTACTATTCTGAAAAAAAACGGCATCGTGAAGGGCGAACGCATCGCGATCATATCGAACAACTGTATGGAATTTGCGGCTGCGGTTTATGCCTCTTATGGTCTTGGCGGCGTGATTGTGCCCATGTACGAAGTCCAGAAAGTTCAGGACTGGGAATATATTTTTGGCGATTCCACGCCAGCCATTGCGATCGTTGGCAATGACGCAATCCGTGAAAAGATCGAAGGCATTTCTTGCGACAGTCTCCGCAAGATATTTGTCATCCGCGCTGAAAAACCTGAGGACTGTTTGCGTGCCATCATTGACGCAGAATCCGAAGAGACTGAAATCGACGAGAACATTCAACCGGACGATATCTGTGACATCATTTATACGAGCGGCACGACAGGGCGGCCTCGCGGTGTCGTCCTGTTGCATGGCGCAGTTGCAGAAGATACGCGTGTAACCGCGGGTGCATTTCTCATTGGCAAGACGGATCGCACGCTCGCGTTTCTTCCGTGGGCACATGCGTTCGGCAAGACGGTTGAGTTGCATGTGTTTCCATCGGTCGGTGCGGCCACCGGCCTCGTGGAATCCACCCGCACGATTCAACAGAACCTCGTGGAAGTCAATCCGACGATCCTCGTGTCGGTGCCTCAGATTTTCAACCGCATCTATGACAAAGTTCATTCGATGGTAGAAGACAAGCAGCTGAAGAAATATCTCTTCGAGCGCACTGAAAAAATCGCCCGGAAAGCGATGGATGGAAATCTGTCTTTCTTTGGAAAGGTTCAGCACCGCATTCTGGACAAACTGGTTGCGGATAAAGTTCGCGGCGCATTTGGGAATTCTCTTCGGTTCTGCATCAGCGGCGGTGCTTCACTTTCAAAGGAAGTTGCCACGTTTTTCGAGGCCTTTGGCGTCAGGATCTATGAAGGCTATGGCATGACGGAGCATTCGCCAGTCGTTGCCGTCAATAACCCTGCGCTACATCGCATTGGATCGGTCGGTCGTCCGTTGCAGGGCGTGAAGATTGAGATCCTTCATGACAATGAAAACCTCGACAAATCGGATGAACGTTGCGGTGAAATCGTCATTACGAGTCCATGTGTCATGAAGGAGTATCACAATGCTCCCGAGGCGACGCTGGAAATGCTCGATGACCAGCATCGCCTGCATACCGGTGATATGGGGTATCTCGATGAAGATGGGTGCCTTTGGATTACGGGACGCGTCAAGGAACAGTATAAACTCGAGAACGGAAAATACGTCGTTCCGACAGCATTGGAAGAAAAGATCAACGATTGTTCGATCATTTCATTGGCAGTCGTGTTCGGTGCCGGACGTCCATATAACGTCGTGCTCATCAAGCCGGACGATGAATATGTCGAAAAGTTCAAAGCGAACAATCATCTTGAAAATGCGAGCGCAAAGGATATCGAAAACAACGAGGAATTCCGGAAAGCGTTTTCCGAGGCACTCGAAAAGGCTTGCGCAGAATTCCGTGGTTATGAACGTCCACGGAAGTTTGCGATCACGTTGGATGAATTTTCGATTCAGAACGGTCTTTTGACGCCGGCTTTGAAGATTCGCCGCCGAATTATCGAGAAGAAATACAGTGATATTCTCAATGCCCTGTATCAATAATGGGTGCGACACGATGAGATTTGATTCGCTCAAAGGGTTGAAATAAAAGGCGATAGCGTTTCATCGCCGGCCTTGTTACGGTGTTGGCTCGTAGCCAGTGTAGTGAAAGCGTCTGTAGTCATAGATTGCAGACGCTTTTATTTTATGCTAAAAATTTTATGTTTTATTCTTCTAATGAGAAACCGCAGAAAAGGAATAATTCGAATGATAACATTTCAGCGCATATTTCAGAAACGCCAGCAGGCCATGGATGTTTACAAGACACAGTTGGCTGCCCAGAAGCTTTATGTCGAATCATTTGAGGGATACTCAAAGGGGAGTGAAGTAGAAGTTCAAATGGAGATTCGTGAAACGGGCCAGAAAGTAAAGCTCAATGGGACCGTAGAGCGCATGGTGAGCAAAAAAGAGGCGATGGAGCTGGGATATGGACAGAGGCCGGGGCTTCTCGTCAATATTGCGATTACGCCTGAAATCGTTGAACCTTTAAGGACATTTTTCCTGACAGAGGCAAAGACTGCTGAATCATCCCGTCCATCGGAAGTCGTCCGCCCTGCCGGCATTGTTCGCCCTGCCGGTGTTGTTCGCCCTGCGGGTATTGTGCGCCCTGCCGGTATGCAGCCTGTCAGTGAGCCAGTTGAACCCGGCAAACCGCCACTCGAGAATATCAATAAGTGTTCGCCAGAACAGGCCAAAAAAGAAGTCAAAGCCTTTCTTGGATTGGCAGAGACCGGAAATATATATCAATTGTTCAATCTTCGTTCTCAGCCCGATAGAAAAACACTGCGCAGCATTTATAATACGGTCGTCAGAACGCTTCATCCAGACTCGCAGGATGAGGGCTTTAGCACCGAAGTGACGGATATGCTTGATGAAGCCTATCAGATATTCAACGAGGCATATAAAATTTTGCAGAACCCCGTCCAGAGCCAGATATATCAGGAAGTTTCGAGGGCAGAAGGCCGTTCAGGCGGCCTTAGCCTGAATGCCTATCGCAAATGGAATGAAGATTATCGCCTCCGCAATGCCGCCAATATCAGATTGAGCGACGAGCTTGCAGAAAAAGCAGAAACCGCCCTTGCGAATAAAGAAAAAGAAACTGCGGCGCAAAATATTCGGCTTGCTCTGCAGTATGATCCCTATAATGAAAAAGCGAGAAGTATCCAAATAAAGGATTAAACCTGTGACAAAATCTGAAATTACCCTCAAACTTGCAGAACAGTTCAACTTGCCGCCACGCCAGGCCCGTCTCATCGTCGATTCCTTTTTTATGAACGTCCTGAAGGGCGTCCTGTCGGGTGAGAAAGTGATATTGCGTGGTTTTGGGACATTTTCTGTGAAAGTCGTGCGTGCTCGCCTGCGACGTAATCCTCAGACCGGTGAAATCCTTTCTGTCGGAGAACGCCACAGCCTTGCATTCAAATCGGGAAAGGCACTCCATGAGCGTCTGAACAGGAAAGAAAATGGCTAAAATAGCAATGATTTGCGCGTTTCCACCGCCAGTATCTGGTCAGAGCCTGGCGGCGGAACTCCTGAAAGATGGATTTGCGAAGGCCGGGATTCCCTTTTTTGAACTCAATCTGGCTGAACCTATCGAAAGCAAAGGTCTTCTTTCAAGAGTTTGGCAGCTCGCAATCGTCGAAGGGAAACTTGCTGTTCTTTGTGTCAAACACCGCGATCTCATCGTCTATTTGCAGCTGGGGCACGGGAAAAATGCTCTGATTCGCGATTTGTTCTTTTTGTTGACGGCAAAAACCTTTGGAAAACCTTGTTATGCGCATGTTCACGGATCAGGTTTTCGCAAGGCTTTCGACAGTCTGCCTTCACCCGTGCGTTTTATCGAAAAAAAACTCATTCGCCAGCTCAATGCTGCCATCGTTTTGAGCGAGTCTCTCAGGAAAATGTTCGATGAACTCCTGGAGAAAGAGCGAGTCTTCGCGGTCGATAATGGCATCGCTGAAGGATTTGTCCGTCTGACAGATGAACCATTCGTAGCTCGCCATGGCGAGGTGTTGAACGTCCTCTTTTTGAGCAATTTCCTGACGGCAAAAGGATTTTCGGTGCTTTTGAGAACCGCTGCGCTGGCGGAAAAGAATCATTGCCCTCTGCATTTTACTTTCGTCGGTGCCAAAATTCCGGGCCAGGATGTCGATATCGACGATTTCATTCACGATTACGAACTGGAAAACGTTACCGTGAGCGATATCGTGATGGGCAAGGCAAAGCATGAAATGTATCGAAATGCAGACGTTTTCATTCTTCCGTCCGTGTATGAAGGACAACCGTTGTGCATACTCGAGGCGATGTTTGAATCGCTTCCCGTTGTCACGTCAAAAGTTGGCGGAATTCCTGAAATTTTCTCGGATGAGACTGGCGTCCGTTATGTCGATCCCAAATCGCCTGAACAGATCCTCGATGTCTTGTGTCAGCTCGAAGGCAATCGGGAACTGTTGGCAGAAATGGGTAAAGCGAATCGAGAACTCGCATTGAATCGGTTCACAGCAAAACGCCATGTCGCCAGAATGCTTGAAATTATGGGCTTTTAGCCTTCTTCTAAACTTTATCGGGCGTAAAAATGAAATTAGCAAGCCGCAGATCAGTTTTGATGTTCGTTTGTCTGGGAGTCATTGCCTGTCAGACGGGATGCGTTTCGGGATCGAAAACAGTTGAGAATGCGGCTAATGCTCCGGTTACTAAAAGCGATGTCAGGGATAACGCCAATCCGGAAAAAATTGTCTGCCAGGCGTTAAAGACGACGGAAGGACAGGCGTGTTTTCGCGAGGGAACGGGGAATCGCTTCGTCGTTCGTGGCGATGTTCTGACACCGGACTCGATCATCGAAGGCGGCAGTGTCGTCATAGAAAACGGCTTGATTACTTATGTCGGCTGTGATCCCGATTTAAATGACAGTGTCGTCGTGACTTGTCCCGATTCGGTTATCAGCCCTTCGTTTATCAACGGTCACGATCATCTTTTGTATTCGAATAATCCACCGGCAGATTGGGGGGACGAACGCTTCGATCACCGCAATGAATGGCGCAAAGGCAAAAACGGCCATACAAAAGTGAAAGGTCCCAAGACGGAACACAACGAAACGGTTGAGATTCGCGCCTTGATGTCCGGTACGACTTCGATTTTTGGTTCCGGAAAGATAGAAGGCCTTGCCCGCAACATCGACGAAGAGAAGATTCATGGCATTCAAAGCGTATATCAGACGTTCCCGCTCGGGGATACCGATGGGACGATGAAGGAGTCAGGCTGCGATTATGCGTACCATGCTTCGGTTCTGAATTCGGACAACGGATGCCCGTTCGGGCCGCACATCGGTGAAGGCGTCAATCAGGCGGCCCATAATGAGCTCGTTTGCTTTGGCGGCGAAGGCCCTCACGATATCTTTCGTGATAATTTGGTGATGATTCACGGCGTGGCCGCCAACGCTGAAGATATCGCGAAACTGGCACGCCGTGATGTCAAACTCATCTGGTCGCCGCGAACCAATATTTCTTTATATGGCGATACGGCAATGGCACCGTTATTCGACAAACTTGGCGTGACAATAGGGCTTGGAACGGACTGGATTTATTCAGGTTCTGCCACGATTCTGAGAGAACTCAAGTGCGTCGATAGCGTCAATCGCAATTATTATAAGCGCTATTTCAGCGATTATCAGATGTGGGCCATGCCGACGTGGAACAATGCCAAAGCCTTTGGCCTTTCGGAGGTCCTTGGTGCATTGAAACCGGGGTATATCGCCGATATCGCGGTTTTCAGAAAACATACTTCAATTGCTACCTATCGCGCCGTGATCGAAGCAGAAAATAAAGATGTCCAGCTCGTCATTCTCGACGGCAAGATGGTCTATGGCGACGAAACGGTGATGATTTCCGGGGAATCCGTCGATGTCTGCGGCGTGGCGAAAAAAATCGACCTTGCGGCAACAGGTTCTGACATTCGATTTGAAGATGCCCTTAAAAATGCCAAATACCCGATGTTTTTCTGCGATGTTCCCGCGAACGAACCGACCTGTGTCCCGCAGCGCGTGCGTCCCGAAGACACGCAGAAATCGACGGTTTATAACGCTTCGATCGCCAGAGCATCCGATCTCGATGGCGACGGCATTCCCGATAGCGAGGATAATTGCCCAGGGATGTTTAATCCAGTCAGGCCGCAGGATTTGGACGGCAAACAGATCGATACCGATGGCGATGGCATTGGCGATATTTGCGACGAGTGGCCGCTTTGCCCAAATAATGGAGATTCGTGCCCGGCAATCGTCAAGAACGATTACGACAGCGATGGCATTGCTAACGAAACTGACAATTGCCTGTACGTCGCCAATTCGGATCAAGCCGATCGCGATGGCGACGGAAAGGGGGATGCCTGTGACGATTGCCCGGAGGCTCCGAATCCCGGTGAGACGCGATGCCCGATTTCGGTCGACACATCGATTAAAGAGGCCAATCGTCTCGTGAATGAATTATGCCCCGATATGAATGCGGCCTGCCGTTCCAGCAAGGAAATCCGCGTCAAAGGGCGCGTGACGGCAGTGCATGGGCGCGGCTTCTTCATGCAGATGGTCGGACAGGATGAAGCTCAGCATTCCGGGATTTATGTTTCGTCCAACGCGTCTGTTCAGGTCAACGACGACGTCATCGTGCACGGCTATCCGGCGAGATCATCCGGCCTGCCGGAGCTTTCGCGCACTATGGTGACGGTTGAATCGTCCGGCAATGAACCGATTAAGGCGGCAATTTTGAGTGCTGCCGACATTACGACCGGCGGCCCGGCGGCGGCCGATTTTACCGGCGTTCTCGTCGAGCTTTCACCGTCTGTCGTCGGGGCTCACGATGGCAATGCCGCGTATGGCATGTATCTCGTAACCGATGTGCATGGCGGTTCGATATATCTCGACGACTTCATCTGGACTGTTTCGCCGGTGCCGCCCGAAGGGACGAAATACGAACGCGCCACCGGTATATTGGTTTATGACTTCGGCAATTACAAGATTGCCCCACGTGGTAGTGATGATCTCGTGAGCGTTAAATAATTTTGTTCAGCTATCATCTGATAATTTTCTCCCCCTCTCCTTTGGAGAGGGGGTGAGGCCTGTTGAGATTATTTACTTCACCATCTCATAAAAACATCGGGCCGTCGGCGTCTCTTTATCCTCATAGAGATGAAGCGCACCGCCCTGACAAGTGTCGAATTTGTCGCAGTTTACACAAGGCCCGAGTTTACGCGTCCATGATCGATCGCGGTAATCCTTAAAGCCCGTGTTCCACACTTCCGAAAATCGTGACTTGTGGATATCGCCCTGATCAAATACTTGCGAAATCTCAGGACACGCACCGATTTTGCCATCGTAACGAATGCCACCGACATTGATACCGGCCCGGCACTGGCAAAGATACGGTCTGACCAAACCTTCGAAATCGTCTCCGAGATACCCTTCTTCGCTGAATTCCGGTCTCAGATCGTCTTCGCCGAGACCACGGCGGTTGTTGCGGACAAACCGAAGGAGCGTGCGGATATCCTTGTCATCCAATAGAAGATCGGGGTTCTCAACTGCGCGACCGAGTTCGATAACAGGAGAAACTCGCCATCTCTTAATCCCCTGCGAAATTACCCACTGGCGCATCTCCTCGAGATGCGGGATGCAGGGTTTGGTAATTGTGGAAAGGATTTCGAGAATGCCTTTGTATCCGGCTTTGCGAAGGTTTTTGATAGCCTGAACGACATGGGCTGAACTGCCCTTGGCACGAATGGAATCGTTGATTTCGGGGATGCAGTCACACGAAAGGGAAAGGGAATCCATGCCGCATTCGACGAGTTTACGGGCCGCCTCTTCATCCAGAAGGAACGAGTTGGAAACCATGCCGTAATGGAAACCTTTTTCGTGCAGATGCGCGAAAATCTCATAGATACCGGGACGGAAAAGCGGCTCACCGCCCGTCACGGCAATCATGACGCGTGCCGGATCGAAGTCTTCGGCGAGCTGGTCGATGATATCGAGCCACTCCTGAGTCGTCAGCTCGTTCTCACGCATATCAATCGTGCAACTGCTACCGCAGTAACGACAATGAATATTGCAACGTCTCGACACCTCAAAGAACAGATAACGTAATTCATGCTCATCACGGTTGACAGATGTACGGATATTGTGACGAGCCCACATCAATTTGCGGTAAACCATCAGACGGAGATCGGGCATGGGGAATCCTTTATAATCAAAATATACTTAAAAAAAGGACGATGCGAAAACGCATCGTCCTGAAACCTAGTTTCTACACAAGAAAGATTAGTCCTGGCTAGGCGGCGGACCATAGACTGGAGGCGTCGGTTCATCAATCACAAGGCAGGCACCGTAGTCTTTAAAATTCTGAACACAGGCCTTGTATTCTTTGGAACCGTCATCGTCACCGCAGCATTCCTTGAGAGCCTTTTCATCGACAGGAGGCGGACCATAAACCGTCTGGTTCATGTGGCAAATACCGGTCTTTTCCAAGTCTTTAACGCAGTCTTTGTAAAAGTCGGAGCCATCGTCATTGCCGCAGCACTCCTTGATTTCCGCATCACTGATGGGAGGCATACCGTAATCGGTCATGACACAGCCACCATTGATTTCGAGGTCTTCGACGCAAGCTTTGTAAGCGCTGGAACCGTCATCTTTGCCGCAGCACTCCTCAATCTCCTCTGGCGTAGGTGAAGGCGGGCCGTAATACGTCTGCGGTTCATTGTGGCAAACAAGCGTAGCTTCTAAATCTTCGACGCACGCCTTGTATTCTTTAGAGCCGTCATCGTCACCGCAACAGGCCTTGATTTCCTGTGCAGATGGCGTTGGAGGACCGTAGTAAGTCTGGGGCTCTCTAGGACTACAAATTCCCCATCTAAGGTCTTCGACACAGGATTTGTAGTCGCTCGAACCGTCATCGTCGCCGCAACAATTCTTGATTTCGCTCGGTGTCGGTTCGACAGGTGGTGGACCGTATTCGGGCACATTGTATATACAATTCCCGCTCGAGCTCAGTTCTTCCACACAAGCCTGATAATTTGCCGAACCATCATCGTCGCCACAGCACTCCTTGATTTTCGGATCGATAGGCGGTCCATAAACAGGCGGCGGCCCGTAATAAGTCATAGCCTCGTGGGGATGATTACAAGCACCGGTCGAAGCAAAATCCTGAACACAGACTTTGTAATCCGCGGAACCATCATCGGTACTGCAACACGCCTTTAGCGACTCTTCATACGACGGCGGATCCGTCTTGGTCGTATTGCTGTTGCTGTCGTCCTCGCAGCCCGTCATCGCTGCGAACCCCAACAATGTCCCAATGCCTCCCACAACAAGACTTAGCAATTTGGTGAGTTTCATTGCAAATCTCCTTATTGTGTTAAAACACGACCTACTCTGTCAAAAGACAGATACAAACTTTGATTCTAAATAAATCTCCAAAAGAATCAAATAAAAATTGGTATTTTGCCGCCATCTGCCGTAACTATTCAGACCTCACCCGCCGCTACGCGGCACCCTCTCCCAATGGGAGAGGGAAATGGGTTCGCTTGCGCTCACCATTCTACAAACGAATTCCTTACTTTCCCCTTGGTTTGGACAAAATTCTGTCATTCAGAATCACCATCAGATGTAGAATTGAAAACTACTGCCTATTGCCTACTGCCTACTGCCTGTTTTCTATAAAACCAGTTCTTCAAAGAAACGCTTAAATAACAAATTAACCTCACACGCTTCACAGCGCCTCATCGTTTAGGAAAAACTCAAATGTCAGACACAAATGAATCGTGGATTCGCCTTGCGATAACCTATCCATGCCCCGACGACGAACACGTCGAACTCTATTTCTTTGAACAGGATCTCTATGCCATTCTCTATGCCTTTGGCGCGGCGACGATAAACGAACAGGACGCCACGACGCTGGACGGAAAAGGCCTCGATGCCGGCACCAAACGACTCATGTGCTATTTCGATCAGGCGCAGGCCGTACAGGCCGCCGAAGTCCGCACCGCCGTGGAACAGAAAGCCCGCAATGCTGCTATCGCGCTTTCGACATCCATCGAATCCTTCGACGATCAGAGCTGGAAAGACGGCTGGAAGGCTTGGTTCAAACCGGCCCAGGTCTCGCCTCGCATTGCCATCCGAACTCCGTGGAGCGAATACACACCGGCAGAAGGCGTCCAGGTTCTCGTCATCGAGCCGGGCATGGCTTTCGGCACCGGTCTTCACGAGACGACACAGCTCTGCATCCAGGCCATCGACCGCATTTCAAGCGAAAAGCATATCGAGTCCATGCTCGATGTCGGCTGCGGATCCGGCGTCCTCTCCATTGCCGCATCCCTTTGCGGCATTCCCGAAGTCCGCGGTATCGACAACGATCCCATCTGCATCGATGTCAGCCGCGAAAATGGGGCATTTAACAAAGTCGGCTGCCACTTTGACGATACCGATATCTGGGATATCGAAGAAAAATACGATCTCGTCGTCGCCAACATCATTTCTTCCGTCCTCAAGGCACTGAAAGAAGACATGAAAGGTGCTTGCAAACCCGGCGCAACGCTCGTGCTCTCGGGCATACTCGCTGAAGAAAAAGAAGACGTCGCCGAAGCCTTCCTCGAAGGCATTCCCATGCGCCGCATCTCGGAGGTCATCAAGGGCGAATGGTGTTCCCTCGTCTTTGAACGGGAATGATAACCATCCGCCCTCTTTATGGAAATAACTCCGTATTGAGACTATAATACCAAACAGGAACGGCGTATTGAGCTTGCGAAATAGCCGTTCCCACTCGCGTATCGCCGCAAGGCGATAGCGAGGATGCTGCGTATCGACGCAGGAGATAGCAGAATCAACACATTCCAAAGAGAGATTTGCCATGAAACGCTCGCCATTTATGCTCGCAGCCCTGCTTTCGATTCTGGCTGCGGCTTGCAGTTCAGAAAGTTCAACCAGCGCAATAACCGATCTCATTGGCAATGACTGCACGGATGCCAAAGACTGCCCGGATCTCGTGTGCGCACACGGCATCTGCATGGAAGCCACGGATCCTTGCGCCGACAAAACATGCCCGGACGGCGCATTATGCCGAAATGGCGAGTGCCAGGATCCGACCGAACTGTGCGGGGACTCGGAATGCACCGACAAACAGGTTTGCCAGAACGACAAGTGCATCGACCTGTGCGGCAACAAAGTCTGCAAGTCCAATGAAATCTGCGATGCCAAGAAATGCAAGATACCGTGCGGCGGCAAAGCCTGCGCCGATGACGAAATCTGTCAGAACAAAAAATGCGTGAGGCAGGGTGACTGCGGCGGAATCGCGTGCAAGGAAGACGAGACCTGCGTCAACGACGCGTGCGTCCCAAAAGGTGACTGCGGCGGCGTGTCGTGCCAATCCGGCGAAGTCTGTTTCAAGGATGCATGCCGTCCTGAAGGCGACTGCGGCGGTGTCGAATGCCAATCCGGCGAAGTCTGTTTCGAGGATTACTGCTATCCCAAGGGCGACTGCGGCGGAATCGAATGCCAGAACGGACTGGTTTGCGACATATACAACGATGTCTGCCGAAATCCGGGCGACTGCGGCGGCATCGAATGCGGCGAAAATGAATACTGTGTGTCGGACATTTGCACGCAAAGGGAACAATGCGGCGACATCTATTGCGAACCCGGTTATGAGTGCAAAGATGACAGTTGTGTCCCCGGAGCATACTGCCTCGACGGCGCACCACGATGCGGCGGGGATTGCTGCACGGAATCGCAGTTCTGCGGTTCTAAAAAGCACTGTTGCGAAAAAGCCGAATCGTGTGGTTCGGATTGCTGCGGCGAAGGCGAGGTTTGCGAAAGCGAAATCTGCCACATCAAATGCGGTGAAAACATATCGCGCTGCAAACAGACGGACGGCATGGAAATCTGCTGCGCCGAAGGCGAAATCTGCATTTCCAACCGTTGCTATGCGCCCAAGCTCTCGTGCGTCGACGACTATATCTGCGAGAACGACGAATACTGCGAATCGACCGAAAAGATTTGCCTTCCAAGGCCGACGACGCCGGCCTGCGAGGCAAAGCCGACCGGCGGCAAGGTCGAGCCGACGCTGAACTGGCACTGGGGCGTGGGCGCTCTCACGCCGGAATTCCAGCCAAACTATGTCAAAGTCATGTCCGCGCCGATGGTTGCCGATATCGATGGCGACGGGAACACGGAAGTCGTTTTCAATTCGTGGTACGGGGCTTATGTCGGCGGCGGCATCCTCCGAATCATCGACGGCAAGACCGGCGTGACAAAGTACAGCAGCAATGCCAATCCAATGACGGACGGCGGCGGTCAGACGGCCATCGGCGACATTCGCAAGGACATTCCGGGCCTCGAAATCGTCACCTGCGTCTGCACGGTTCCCAATTGCCAGTCTTCAAGCGGCCTCAAGATCGCCCTCTATAACAACAAGGCGGAACAGATCTGGATGAGTAACGGTTCCGGTTACAACGAATGCGGCCAGTCCGGCCCCGGCATCGCCGATTTCGACGGCGACGGAAATCCCGAAATCTACAGCCGTTACACCATCTACAACGGGCAGACCGGCGAAATCATTGCACACGTGCCCTGCGGCGACACGGCCTATTGGCATCAGGCCTGCGACTATCCGACACATGCTGACTTCGATGGCGATGAACTGCCGGAACTCGTCGGCGGCAATGTCGTCTATAAAGTCGATGTCCAAAACAAGAAGCTGACTGAGCTTTGGAAGCGCTCCGACCAGCCTGACGGTTATCCTGCCGTGGCCGATCTCGATCTCAACGGCACGCCCGAAATCGTCGTCGTTCGCTCCGGTTCCAATAATATCATGGCATACAACGCCGCCGACGGCACCAATTTCTGGCCTGCGCCTGTGGCCCACACCTCAAATTCCGGCGGTCCCCCCACCATCGCCAACATCGACAGCACGCCAAATCCCGAAATCACGTTCGCCGGTATGTACAGCTACATCACCTTTGATTACACGGGCAAAGAAAAGTGGCAGCGCCGCACGCACGACTTCTCCTCGGCCAAGACCGGTTCTTCCGTGTTCGATTTTGACGGCGACGGAAAAGCCGAAATCGTCTATGCCGATGAATGCTTCCTGCGCGTCTATGATGGCGAAAAGGGGACGACGCGTTTCTGTGCCTACAACACGAACGGCACGCACTGGGAATATCCCGTCATCGCCGACATCGAC
>JAZODZ010000682.1:0-7550 GCA_045597285.1 Myxococcota bacterium | reverse complement strand
ACCATTCACCTTTTTATTGAATTCTTCGATCATCTTATCCCATTCGGGGACGTAGCTGCGCATGGTCGTCCAGAATTTCTGGTCTTTGCGGGCGACGAAGGCTTCGATATCGATGCCCTGCTGCTCGCACCAAGTGAAGTAACCGAGGTTGAAAACGCGTTCGCGGTCGCGCTGAGTGAGTTCGATGATGTTGTCGGTGTTGAGTCCGAGAATGTACTGGCCGTAGGCTTCGGCGGCATCGAGTTCGTCGAAATCGGCTTTGCCGTTGTAATCGCGGCCGAGGATGAGGCCTTTTTCGGAGCCGTACATACGGGCACCGTCGGTGGCGACGGTCATCACGACGTCGTCTTTGCCGAGTTTCATCATCTTGGCCATCTTGATCGACGACAGGATGTTGGCGATCGACGAGAGGCCGAGATATTTGAGGCGATCGAGGAGTTCGGCTTTGACGCCATAGCGTTCGGCGAGGAGTTTGCGGCCGGCATCGCTGTTATAGAGGCAGAAGATGTGGTCGGAAGCTTTGTCGCTGAGGCCGAGGACGTAATCAGTGTTCATCACATTGTGGATGAGAGGCACGTGTTTGTCGCCGATACCCTGGATGTTGTGATCGCCGAAACCGTTGTAAAGGAGCGTCGGGCATTCGAGGGCTTCGACCGCGATGGTCTTGGAGCCGTATTTATCCTTGAGATAGTCGCCTGCGCCGATCGTGCCGGCGGAACCCGTGGCGGATACGAATGCGCGGAGAGTCGCATTGGGATTGGATTTCTGATAATTTTTGAAGACGTTCTCGAGGGCGGCACCGGTGCAATAGAAATGGGCGAGGTGGTTGTTGAACTCGGCGAACTGATTGAGGATGAAGTTCTTCGAATCCTTGGCGAGTTCGTTGCATTTGTCGTAGATTTCCTTGACGTTGGATTCGCAGCCGTAGGTGGCGATGATGTCTTCGTCGGGGTTGACGGTCCATTCTTTCAGCCACTGGAAGCGTTCGGCGCTCATGCGTTCGGGCAGAATCGCGACGCCGCGGCAATTCATCAAACGGCTGATGGCAACGCCACCGCGGCAATAGTTGCCGGTGGACGGCCAAACGGCGCGGTGCTTGGTGGGGTTGAAGGCTCCGAGGATGACGCGCGGCGCGAGGCATGCATAAGCGGCCAGAACCTTGTGGGAACCAATCATCGGGGCGAGGCAGCCGACCATCGTGATGATCGTGGCGTCAACACCCGTCATTTCTTTGGTAAGAACGAGGTGAACGGGCACATCGACGATCGACTTGCGATCCTCGCCATTGTACCAATGGACGCGATAAAGGTTGAGGGGATTGGGTGCATCCGGATCGACATCGGCGAGTTTCGCCTTGATATCAGCGGGGATTTTGCTGGGATCGGCTAACATTGCGAAAGTCGGCAGCGAGAGTTTCTGCTCTTTAAAACGAGCGGCGGTCTCATTCACAGTTTTCTCATCGGCAACTTTCGTCGTCACACCAAGTCTTGCTAAGATTTTTTCCATGTTTCCGTCCTGTAATGGAAGATTGAGTATGTGGGGTGCTACCCATAGCATCCCCTGATAAAAGACCTAAATATTTTATCACGCAACCGAATGGCGTTCAATTGCAATCCACTCGTGCCACGATGGTTTTGCGCGGGCTATCGATACGCCCTCTGCGCTCGCCTATGTGCTCGCCTTCGGCTGTGCGCATACGGCTCGCGATTCTATGATTTAAAATTTATATATAACATATAACCTCTATCCCTATATATATAATATTTCGAGACAGAGGTTATCATACGCCGCAAAAAGTTTACTGAGCCGTGACTGGCAGTTCAGTCAGAATTTTTTGATCGTCCTCACCTTCAATGCGGTCATCGTAGATATTGCCTTTATCACATTTGACGAATTTGAGTTCGCCCTTGACGGCGACTTTTGAACTGTTCCCGATTTCGAGGCATCGGTGTTCCGTCGCGTTGAACGTGATATTGGCGAGCGATATATTGGCATCGCTACGAATTCGAAGCGAGGCATACTCGTCGTAACCCGTCTGCGAGAGCGTCAGACCATCGATGGAAGACGGACGTTCGGTATCGATATAGAATCCGCGCCAATAATTGGGTTCGTCGTTCAGACCGCGCATGATGACGGGATTCTTGGCGTCGCCACCGAGTTTGAGTTGTATCGAACCGCCGATTCGCGCTTCTCTTTCGTGTTCAAACACGAACTCCGTGCCCGGCTCTATCGTCAGCGTGCCGGATTCGCCATCCACATTCATGCCTTCGGCAATGAAGAAAGGAATGGGCTGTTTTTTAATGACGCTTTCCTGAAAGTTATCGAACGTGTAAGCATTGATGCGAATATACGGTTTATTGTTTTCGTAAGTGTTGTTATCGCCAATCATGGCAATAATGGCATACGAATCCAATACGAGTGGATAGCCCTTGCAGTTTTTGATGGTGTTGTTCGTGAACTTGGTGAGTTTGGCATCGGCACTGACATGGATTCCGTCATTTGCCGAACCGTCGATCGTCACGTGATCCATCGCGAGCCGCGCATCCAGGTCGAGTCGCATGACGCGTTCTTCACCGTCGGCATTCAGAATTTGCAGGTAATTCAGCGCATTGTCTTTGTTTTTGGAATTGAATACGAGGCCTGACCACGTCGAACCAATGGTCGATTTAAAGACAACGGGTTTGTCGGCCGTACCGTTTACCATCAGTGCGGCATCTCCGCGGACTTCGACGCCGGCATTGGAAGACTGCATATCGATCGTGACGCCCGGGCCAATCTCAAGTTTTTTACCATCCTCGAGTATGAGGTTTTCTTTGAGAACATAGTCGATATCGAGGCCGAGATCTTCGAGTTTAACCGTTTTGTTTTCCTCAAAAGCGGTCAAACCGAGTTCACGCGTGCCGGTCGGGGTTTCGGCTTTTGCATCGGCATTTTTATCGCCTTCGTCTGCATCGGCTTTTGGCGCGTCTGCATCGGCCTTGGGCGTGTCTGCACTTGGAGCGGCTTCGCACTTCATGTTTCGGCAAATCTGGCCATCGGGGCACTCGGTGTCGAGCTTGCAACCTTCGTCTTTTTTACATGCGGTAAAACAACACGTTGCCGCGAGCGCAAGAATACAAATATTTCTTTTGTACATGATTTATTCCTTTTATAAACAAATCCCCTCGGCATGGCAGAGGGGATTCAAGATTCAAATACCCACGCGGGAATCAGGCATGAGGATTAATCGTCGTAATGATATTCGTAGGTCTCGGGATAGGCGACCATGCGTTCCCACAGGCGGTTGGCCTGTTCCTGGGCTTCTTTGCGGATCTGGTCGATATCGCCGTGGACGAGTTTGCGATCGCGGACGACGACTTTGCCATCGACGACGGTATGGCGGACGCCTTTTTCATCGACGATGCGGAGATCGGCGACGGAGGATTTGGTGGAACGACGGCAGTTGTTGACATCGTTGAGCGGGCCGAACTCGGCATCGAAGAAATCGCCCATCATGCGCCAGCCGCTGTAGAGACGGTGATCGATATTGATGGGATCGTCGCCATTTTCAATGGCGAGCTTGCGGCCTGCATCGCGTTCGACGATCATGTCACCGGACCAGCCATCGACGCCGAGGGCGACTTTCTGTGCATAGTTGAGATTGTACGGCCATCCAACCTGGTTACCGTTGTTCGAACGCGGGTTCTGTACGTACCAGAGACCGAGGTCGGCACCGTGTTTCATCTCTTCGGACGACATGTGGATGCAGTGGATGTAGATCGAGTTGGGAACGATGCAGCCGAGTTTTTCGAGGCGGTCGATGGGGGATTTGAAACCGCGGGCGATGGCATCTTCGACATCGGCAGCGCCTTCGGCGACGTGAACCTGAATGCCGACACCCGTTTCGCGGGCTTTGTCGCCGCAATATTTCACGGTGTCGTCAGAGCAAGTGAACTGGGCGTGAAGTCCCATCGTGCCTTTGACGAGCGGGCGCTTGTTTTCTTTGACGAAACGGACGCATTCATCGATACCGCGTTTGCCTTCGTTTTTGCCATAGTTACGGTCGGTCGCGCCGTAGCAGAGAATGCCGCGGGCACCGAATTCTTCGAGGGCATCGGCGAGCACATCGAGCGAGCCTTCGATGAAATCGGGGGATTCGTGGTGATCGACGATCGAGGTCGTACCCTGGAGCAGGCATTCTGCGGTATAGACGCGGGCAGAGGCACGGAGAATGTCGCGATCAATGGCGCGATCGAGACGCCACCACACGCGCTCGAGAATTTGCGTGAAATTCTGGGGGGCATTCTTCGGAGCGGGCATGCCATAGGGGCAAAGAGCGCTGTACATGTGGGTGTGGGCGCAAACCCAGCCGGGAAGGATGTCAGCGCCGGCGGCTTCGAGCGTTTCGGTGATGTCGGCTTTGGGAGCATTCTCTTCTTTGCCGTAAAAAACGACTTTGCCATTTTCGCAGATTGCAACGTTACCTTTCTTGTCGGGACCGATTTTAAGTGCCATATCTCTTCTCCAAAAAAACTGCCGGCGCACTGCCGACGGGCTAAAAACGGACAACGGCAGACTGATTATCTGCCGTTAAGAAATGATTGGAATGATTTAGAACGGAATGCTGTCGTCAGAAATGACATCGCCGCCGTCGAACGAATCGGGTTGCGAAGGCGCTGCAGGCGCCGGATTGTTGGCATTTCCGCCATACGAGCGGTTGTTGTTGTAATTCGAGCCGCCGTTGTTATAGTTGCCGCCGGCGTTGTTGTTATAGTTGCCGCCGCCGTAATTCGAGCCGCCGTTATACCCCGAATTGCCGCCGTATGCCGGGGAATCGTAGGCATTCGCATCAAAACTCCCGGCGGCACCCTGCGACTCATTGCGGCCGCCAAGACTTTGGACTGTACTCGCAATAATCTCGGTGATGTACTGCTTTGCGCCGTCTTTCTCGTACTGACGGGTCGAAATGCGACCTTCGATGTACACCAGCGAGCCCCTGTGAAGGTAATTGCCACAAAAATCTGCCTGTTTGTCAAAACAAACGATGTTATGCCAGTCCGTCGTGCGGTTGTCGCCAAACCCGGTATCTGTTGCCAGCGAAAAACGACACACGACCTTACCGCTCTGAGCAGTCCGACGTTCGGGTTCCTTGCCAAGACGTCCGACGAGAATTGCTTTATTGACCATCCTATGCCTCCTTAAAAGGGTTGGAAAAACCACTGTCTTTTACCATATTTTGCGCTTTTGAAATACTTAATTTTCTTGAAAAGAACACTACGCACTGTAGGTTATTGTAAGCATTAGGAAATGGTTCTTTGGTTTGTCAACGAATAAAAGAAAAGCCGCATCGATATGATGCGGCTTTGGGCTATAACATATAGCCTGATAGCATTGAACACGAAAAGTCAATTGGCACTGTAGCAATTCCAAAATCGACGTTTAAAGTCAATGTACCTTCAGAATCATCCATACACTGTGTCAGCTGTTCGCACGAAAACGACACATTTCGCTTGCCCAAGAAACTGCCTGTATCAACAGCCACAGTCATACTGGCCTCAGGATGAAGTATGCAGTCGCATAAATTAACATATTCATCTACCTTCAAATTCAAGCTACCTGCCAAAGGAACAGTTACTTTATCACTATATTCTATATGATAATCAGTCAGAGTACTACATGATATATATTCTGAATTCAAGAAATTGACGTATGAAATATTCTCACAAATATGGCAGGCAATTTCCGGGAACCCCGTTGAAACACCAAAGCCGTTTGCAACTTCCTGAAATACCACAGGGAATGATTTTGGTTTTTCATGTTTTGGGTTCTCCGTTTCCTCTTTAGGTATGGGAGGACAAATATACTGATAACCATCCTGACCTGTGTACATTGCCATACACCAGAAAATATAATCACTAAGCGATTCTGGTATTGTTACACTTAAATCAACCGAAAACTCTTCAAAAGCTTTACTGGTATTGGGAGAATTGGTACAGGCAAGAAGCGGACTGTCGACTTTGGGATTATCCACATTGTAGTTCTCCGGCTGCGAAACAGGACATTTATCGATTTCATTCAGCCGCAACGACTGACGATTCATGCTGTCCAACAGTCCCGAAACCAGATTATATCTTGCTTCAGAAGTTGGATCCATTAAATCAGCAAAAATTTCATTATCAATTTCTTTTATCAGCCTTACACATGTATAGGTAATATTGATCGGCTCATCAATATTTTTAACCATCTTCACTGTCGTATTGAGAACCTTATTACCGTTTTCGTCTATTGCCACCTCGTGTTGAATATCGGACTCACAACTCACGACACCACTGAAAGAAAATCTGTCGGAATAACGGCAACTTCCAATGCCTTCATCTTTGCACATACTGCATTCCGGTTTGCCCATGACATATTCCTGCCCCTCCATGGTTGCAGAATCCCACCAGATAGGCTTGTCCAGATAGTCAGTACACTTAATTAATTCTTGACTTCCGTCATTATTCATCCGATAGGGCACGCCTTTTATTTCTTCACATTTTTCAGGTTCTACGAGCTTATCATCGCCACAATATGCTTTACAAATATCGGATTTATTTTTGACTGTACAGTCACCGTTGCATTCGACATCGCCTATTAATAACTTTCCTTCTCCGCATAAATTCTTATCGTAAGCATTTTTATGGCCAGGGTCACATTCTTCGCCAGAATCGACTATTCCATTGCCACAAATGGGCTGGCAGAATTGCGGTTCTTTATCGGCCAATTTACACGTCGGCGTGCATTCATACGTTCTCCCCGACGATTCCATGCCCTCTTGCTCGCTACAGTCAGGCGGCGTATCCTTAAACACGGTTCCATCGCATTCTTCACCGCGATCCTCATCGATTTTGCCGTTTCCACACCACGGAACACAAAGCCCAACCGTGTCATGGCTGTCCTGCAGATTGATGACGGTACACGTTTTAGCATCACATTTGACTTCCACGTCTTGCAAATATCGTTGCTGATACGCCGGTCCCAAAAGTCTCGTACATACATCCGAAGCAATCGCGTTCGGTATTTCAGGATCGCAGTCCTCGCCAACTTCGAGCACGCCATTGCCGCAGGATTGACAAAATTGTACATTTTTATCTAAAATCTTACATTCTTTTGTACATTCATATTTCAAGCCGGTACTTGCCAAACCTTCCGGACAATCCGGAATTTTCAAAGTGAACTCAGTACCGTCGCATTCTTCGCCATCATCGAGCCTTCCGTTGCCGCAAATCGGAGTGCAAAACTCAAGGTTTCTATCCAGGATTGAGCAAGTATCCGTACACTGATAGACGAGCCCCGTACTTTCATACCCTTCCGGACATTTAGGCGGATTCGGAACACTGCTTCCATCGCATTCCTCGCCTTCATCTATACGGCCATTGCCACACCTCGGATCGGCCAAAGTACAGCCCGAAGCTATTATGATACCGGTAATTAATATAATTGTATTAAAATATTTCATTGAATTGTCTCCACTATTAGTCGGGGTCTTCACCGACACCAATCCTATAGTATCGTGAAAAAATGATGGGTTG
>JAZODZ010000681.1:0-14955 GCA_045597285.1 Myxococcota bacterium | reverse complement strand
AATAGAAGCCCGTAGGGCTTCACGTTTAGTAGCCCCCGGTTGGCGCGTAAGCGCCTACCGGGGGATCAGGTCATTCAACCATAACTATCCCCGTAGGGGATTCCCCCAAAATACATACAATAATACAAAATGTCCCTTCCTTAGCCAAAGGAAGAGGGGGAGACGTCGCCAACGGCGACAGAGGGGATGAAGTCAGAGGCGCCGCGATAGCGGCGGGGTGCGGTCTGAATAGTAACGTTTTAACTTCCCTTCACATCATTCGCGGGGTCTCGCGATATATCGGGTTTATCGATATTCGCATTCATTTCGTCCAGAATCTCGACGACGGAACCGCGCCGGATGAGAAGCCTTCCCTTCCCACCGCGATCACCTCGCGTCATGCGACGCTCGCTGATCACGATATCGCGCTCATCCGAGAGCTTGACATGGACACCTGAGTTTTCATCTAATGCAACACATGCCGCAGCCACGACGGTACCCGGATCGAGCGATAACGCCCGATAACCTTTGCCCGCTGTCTTGAGAACCGGTACATCGGAAATCGCAAAAACAACCGCTCTCGTGTTGTCCGAAATCACCGACACATACCCCCTTTCCCGTGAAATGCCCGTCGCAATGACCTGATCGCCCTCGTTCAGGCGCATATAAATCCTGCCACTCGATGTCGATGCCGTATTAAACAAACTGAGCGCAATGCGAACGACCTGCGCCTGTTTCGATATCGCAGTGATATACCGCTCGTTTTCGGTCTTTTTCTCTTCAGAATCGAAAAGACTGAACTGAATATTGGCCTCGGGTTCCGGCTCTGCCGGGGCAGGACACAGATAACGCGGATCATCGATATAGGCACCGACAATCTTTTCGCCGTCTTCGAGTTTGAACATCGCCGCAATGGGACTGCCGTGGCCCGTCGTCGCCGGAACCTTATCGACGAGCATCGTGTAAGCCCGACCACTGGATGACAACAGAATCAACGGTGAACGCGTCGAACCATACCGGACAAACGCCACGGCATCGTTCTCTTTTGTACGAATCGCACTGATGTCCGTAATCGACTTCTGCCGCTTGAACAGACCGGCTTTCGTAATAATCACATAGCAGTTTTCATCGATGATGTAATTTTCCGGACAATAGGAATCGCTCAAATCTGCGCCGTCAAATTTCGTGCGCCGCTCGTCGCCATACGTCTTGCGCACATATTCGAGTTCGTCGCGGACAATCTTCCACCGGCGAGCATCGGATGAAAGAATGTTGCGAATATGCGCAGCTTCTTTCTGTTTCGCAGCAAGCTCGGTTTCGATCTTGTCGATTTCCAAGCGAGCAAGTCTGTAAAGTCTGAGCTGAAGAATGGCCTCTGCCTGAACCGCATCGATATCGAACCGTGCACAGAGTTTAACTGCCGCATCATCCTTGTCTTCCGAATTGCGAATGATATCGATGGCATCGTCGAGACCACCGAACAGCTTCCTGTAACCTTCCAGAATATGGATGCGTTCTTCGAGCACAGTAAGCTGATATTGAAGGCGCTTTGTAATGACTTCCAGCCGGAAATCGATGAAATGCCGGATAATTTCGAGCAATCCAAGTCGGCGCGGCAAATAGGTCGGATGCCCGTCTTTGGGCTCGCCCGGGATAATACACGTCATATTGACGTTGAACCGCGCCTGAAGCTCGGAATGCTTGAACAAATACGCCATGACGGCATTCGGATCCGCCCCCTGACGCAAATCCATGACGATGCGCACGACATCGGTCGATTCATCGCGCACATCGGTCAGAAGCGGCAGTTTGTCCGTCGAAATCAAATCGGCAATACTCTTGACGAGGTTGGATTTATTGACCTGATACGGAATGTTTGTCACGATAATGCGCGTGCGTTTTCCTTCCGTTTCGACAGTATATTCGCTCTGGATATCGATGGGGCCATGCCCTGTTTCATAGACTTTTTTGATATCCTCGTGGGAAGTGAGGATGCGCCCTCCGGTCGGAAAATCCGGCCCCGGAATAATCTTGCACATTTCGTCGAGCGACACGTTCGGGTTGTCGATCATCGCAATGCACCCTTGAACGGTCTCGCTCAAGTTATGGGGCGGAATATCCGTCGCCATGCCGACGGCAATACCCTTGGAACCGTTGACGAGAATGGCCGGAATCGAAGTCGGCAGCACCGTGGGTTCTCTAAGCGTGCCGGAATAATTCGGCTGAAAATCGACGATATGTTCGTCGAGATCTTCCAGCATGGCAGACGCAATCGGCTGAAGTCTGGCCTCGGTATAACGCATGTGTGCGGCACTGTCGCCGTCCATTGAACCGAAATTCCCCTGCCCGTCGACAAACGGATAACGAAGCGTAAAAGGCTGGGACAGGCGCACGAGTGCATCGTAAATGGCGGAATCCCCGTGCGGATGATAACGCCCCATGACCTGACCAACGATCTGAGCGCTTTTCTGGAACTTCGACTCGTGCGTCAAATGCATCTCATGCATGCCGTAAAGAATGCGACGCTGCACGGGTTTCATGCCGTCGCGCACATCCGGAAGCGCACGGCTCGTAATGACGCTCAATGCGTAGTTCAAATATCGCTGTTTTGCCGTATCACATAGTGAAACAGTCTCGATTGAATAGCTTGGTGTAGCCTCTGGTTTCTTTTTCATTACACGGTATTCCTAAAGAAAACGCCCTTTGGGGCATTTCATAGCTTCAGACAGATTGCTTGCGCCATGGCCACAAAAAACGGCGCATACGTTTACCCGAAATGCGCCGTTTTGAAAAGACGGAACGCGTGCCGTATCCTTTAGGCAGTCAAATTTGGGAATAATAGAGGTGAATGACCTTGAATTTCCGATAGGCGCTACATACAAATCGGGCAAACATGGGACGCCTACGGCGTTCGTGGCAAAGCTGTTACAATAATTAATTTATTCTCTGTAAATATATGTAAAATACTGATAAACGTTTTAGTGGCATGCAAATGCCGCAAAAGACTAACATATAAGACAAAAAGGAATCTACAATGAAAAAACGGCTCTCATTATTGGTGTGTGTAAGTGTAAGTATATTTGCTCTAACAGCCTGTCACGATGATAACAAAACATCAAGCGAGCCTGAGTCATGTATCGAGAGTACATATACGGCTACATGCCCCACATCAACGTCCTATACCACGTGTACGGACGGCGTAGTAGTCACTCAGAATTGCCCTAATGACAGCACGTGCGACAAGGGCGTCTGTGCTGGCGGTATAGGCAGCCAGTGTACGCTCGAAAAACACAGCGCCACTTGCATCGGCAACACACACTACACAGAATGCCAGGACGGAAAAGTCATCTCCAAAGCTTGCGAAGGCGCGACGATTTGTAGCGACGGAAAATGCCTCGCCGAAGTAGGATGCAGTCCGAACAAGTTTGTTTCGGAATGTGAAGGTACCGACAAACACACGGTTTGCACCGATGATGGCAAACTCAAGATAGACGCATGCCCCACCGGAACGACTTGCAAGAACGGTGAGTGCTCAGGTTCGCCTGAAAAGTGCGATGTCAGTACCTATGCCAACACCTGTGCTGGTACCAAACGCTTGACATGCAATGACGGCCTCGTGACACCGTATGATTGTGAACAGGACGGTGCGGCCTGCATTCGTGGCGAATGCGTCGTCGTTATGGATATTCCATGTACCGAAAACTCGTTTGCAGGTAAGTGCATCGGCAACACATTGATCATGTGTTCTAAAGATTCTTTAGAATCGCTCTACTGTCCCCGAAACGAAAAGGATGGAATTTGTGCCGTCGTCGATGGAAAAGCTGACTGCTATACCGCATGTACAAAAGAAGAAAGCGAAAAAGACGCCATCGATATATGTGGTAGTGCTACAAGAGTCGATAAAGCCAAGTGTATAAAGACACAGGACGAAAAATATATTTTACAGAGTGACGATGAATCTCATATTTTCTGTTCAATCAATGATCCGTTGATATCAGCGATAATTTCATTGCAAGGCGATAACATCTCCTTCCCCGAAGAATGTGTCGATAATATATGTGTATGTAAATCGGGTAAATGCGTTATTGATAAAGAATTGGGAACTGAATGCGATGCCGAAAGCTATACCAGTCGGTGTGAGGGCGATTTGCTCTATTATTGCGGTCATAGTTCGGATACCGTAGAAGCGGACCATTGTTACGACGGTGATAAGTGTTTAACAATAAATAACAAGACTCAATGTTATGAACCTTGCTCGTTAGAGGGAGAAACTTATTACGACTGCGATTATCACGAGAAAGGTCAGGCGACACAATATACCTGTACACGGACAGAAAAGGGGCTGTTCTGGGCGGAAAAAGAGGTCAAATGTCTTTACTGCCATGATACAATCGGCATCTATGATGATGGCTATGTAGGTGATGTCTGCATCAATGAAACTTGCTCAGAAGATGCGTATGGCGACTCGTGCGATGGCAAAAAGCTTACCCAATGTCTTGGTTATTCGGACGTCACTTACAAATATTCGACGGATTGTGGAACGCAATCTTGCATCATGTATGAGGAATCTTCGGGCGTATGCGCAGATGCCTGTACTAAAGAAGACCATGACAAGGAAAATAAAATATTTAAATGCGAATTGAATTTAGAGCGAGACAATCCAATATATACATCACGTCCTTACTATTGTGAGAAACTTGACGAAGGTTATTACTGGATTGAGGCCGACAAAGAGTATTACGATTGCCGACATGGATGCGATAACAATGGTGAATGCAAAAAAATTCATCCGCAAGAGGGTAAAAACTGCACTAAGTCGGACACTGCATGTGATGGCCATTTTGCATTAAATTGCGGCTGGGATGGACTTGAAGTGACAGATTGCGAAAAGGCATGTATCGTAGATGAATATGAAAATGCAGAAGTGATTATCGCCCATTGTGTTGATACATGTTCTGAAACCGAAGTTGCAGCCGGAGACTTATATTCTTGCACACCGTTTAACATGTCATTGGATTCAATAGACACCTCATATTCTCAAAAGTGTGTTAAAATCGATGATAATCAATATGCTAAAGTTTCATCCAGTGAATATTGCAACCATGGTTGCGATGAAAAAACGGGGAAATGTCTCAAATTGCATGAGGATGAAGGTACTCCATGTTCCCAGGGTGATGATGAATACTGCGCCGGCGATTATATCATTCGTTGTGGTTATGAAGGAACAAAAATGGCCGAAGACTGCAATGCACCGAACAAAACAGATGACCAACCCATGGATGAAAATTTCCCCAACTATACAAAAAATACATGCATTATCGAGGAAGGCTATACATGGGCTACATGCAAACCCGCATGCTCAGCAGAAGATGTCGATCATCCTGTGAAATCTTGCGCTGCAGACCGCTTATCACAGTATATTTGTACAAAGAATGGGGATAATTACTTCTGGGTCTCGAACAGCAATTACTGCGACCACGGCTGCGATGCCAATAAAAATGAATGTATTCTGTTACATCCCGATGAAGGCAAAGAATGCAGTAGTTCAAAATGCGGAGATGAAAATATTCTGCTCACCTGCATGGGCGGCATTAGCGATACCCCAATGTATGTTGCCGAAAACTGTGGTGCCAAGGGAATGGTTTGTGGTGAAATCAATGAAACTTCAGAATGCTTGCCTGTTGCATGTACGCAAGATGATTTTGAAAACAATGTCCCCCAACATAGATGCGATGGAGAACTCATATCGAACACTCTGGAATGCAGGAAGTATGATGATGGATATTATTGGGATGCATATTATAGCGAAGGCTGCGACAAAGGCTGCGATAGCGCCACGGGACTTTGCAAATAGCATCAATAATAATATTGCGCGTGCCGTATGCAATAGGCACGCGCCGCTCGCCGTATGCAATAGGCGAGCACGGCACGCCGTATGTTAATAGGCGTGCCATTAATATATAATAATTATATAATTATTTAATCAGCGTGACTTTGGCATATCCGGTACCGACATTGACGCCATTCTGCATGGAACCGCCGATGACGCCGCCGGTATAACCTGAACCGCCGCCACCGCCGGCATAAACGCCGCCCGTGCTGCGATAACCGCCATACCAGCCGCCGCCGCCTGCCGGACTCTGACCGCTGGCAGGCTCGCCCAGACCAAAGGCGTACCCCGTCGTCTGCGTTGCACCGGCCCCCCAGTGTGTCGTATAAGTGGAATAATAGCTGCCGTTGCCGCCCGTCGCGCCGCCGCCTGAACCGCCATTGGCATAGTCGCCGCCGCCGCCGCCGCCGCCCGCAACGATATAAACTTCGTCACGATTGTTTGCATAATTCTTCAAATCGCCCCGGTTCGTCGAGGCGATATGCGTGGCACCGCCGCCGCCGACACCCGTCTGATCCGAAGGAAGACCGCCGCCATTGCACGCCGCAGGAAGCTGCGTCCAGCCGCCCGTCCCGGCACCGCCCGTCATAATATAAAGCGTCTGATTCGAAGTCAGCGTGATATTGCCCGAAGCATAACCGCCAGGGCCGCCGGCACCGTCACAGTCACCAGAACCACGGCCGCCCCACACTTCCAGCTTGTACGTGCCAGGCAATAACGACAACGCCTGCGTCTCGCATTTATAACTAAACGTCTGCGTCCCATAGAACGCATATAATGTCATATCGACGGGCTTAATCGCGACACTGCTGTAAGCACCGCTGCCCGCCGCAACCGCAGAAATCGTTTCAACCGTCACGGCAGCGCTTGCCGACTGAGGATCCTTGTCCGTAATATCCACCGTCTGCGACTTGTTCCAGTTCGACGGCGTAAACGTCAGAGCCGTGTTGCTGAGCGCCGCCGTCTTTTCGTTCGTCGTCGCAAGCGTGACCACGACATCGGAAATCGGTTCAGACGTCAGCGAAACCGTCATCGTCGTCGTGTATTCACCGGGTTTCAGAACGGTTGTGGCAGGCGTCATCGTGATCGAGGCCGTTTCATTGTCGAGAATGTGATAAACAGGCGTCTGCGCTTTCAATTCGTTGAAATTGGCATCCTCGGACGCCGAAACCAGCGTAATCACTGCCGCCTGCGTTCCATCCGCACTCGAATCATCGACGACCTGCAACTTGACCGTCTGCGGCACGTTCCAGTCAGCCGATGTAAATAATATTTCCTGATTTTCGGCAATCTTCAGTTCCGATTCATCGCTCGATTTGAGTTTGACGACGACATCCAACGAAGGCTCGGCCGTCAACACAACGGTGAATGTCAATATTTCACCGCTATTTTCCATCACGTCCGCACCTTTCGCGTCGATTACAAGCGATGCAATATCGTCATCGACCGTAATCATATCAATTTTATCGGTTTTCTCATTAAAATGATTATCCCGCGAATCTAACACAAATTCAATCTGCGACGTGATATCGCCATCGATGATGTGATCATCGACACCCGTGACCGTAAATGTCTGCGGCACATTCCAGTTATCCGGCGTAAACACGAGCTCAACCGTGCCGCCTTCGCCCGCCGATCCATCTTTCGGCGATATCGCAAGTTCCGTTGAATCCGAAACATTGATAATCACCGTAACATCCCCGGCCGGAATTGACGACAGCGATATACCGATATCCGCAGACTCGCCATTTTCGGACAGTTTATTTGTCTCAACCGATGAAACAAGCGCGGCCTTGTCGACATCTATATTCACGCCGTCGATATAAATATCTTCGAGTTCATTAAAACTCGAATCCTCCGATGTTATATTGAGGCGAACAATATATTTTTTATCGCCGTCTATAATATTATCGTGCAGCCCTTGAATCGAAATGACCTGTTCCGCACTGAAATTATCGGCATTAAACGTCAGCTTTTCGCCCTGCGCGACGACCGCTTCGGTCGAAACCGTCGATTTATCGAGTTCGAGGACTGTCGCTGTCACCGTGACATCGTTCAGCGGCGCAAGGCTAAGACGCACCGAAAGGTTTGCCGGATCCTTGCCTTCTTCCGTTTCAATCGATGCCGGCGAAACGATCAAATCGGCCTTGTCATTATCGATATTGAACACCGAAACAGGTGCGGTATCGAGGCCGTTGAAGTTTTCATCGTCCGAAACCGTCTTGCCAAACTCGATCTGATACGTATGCGGTTCCAGATTGATGACATCGCCATCATCCTCGCCAACAAGAGTCACCGTCTGAGGCACGTTCCAGTTATCGGGAGTGAACGTGACAGTCAGGACATTTTCATTGGCATCCTTAATCGTGCCATATCCAACATTGCTCGACGAAAGTGTCACCGTCACATCCGAGGCCGGCTTTGCACTCAGCACGACCGTAAAATTCGCCAGCCCCTCGGAATCCGGCGTATCCGACTCGCTCGTGTTGAGCGATGTCGCGCTCACAACCACCGCCGCGCTATCGACATTGCGATTGACGAGTTCCGCCACCGCCGTCAGGCCGTCGAACTCTGCATCGCTAGAAACGGTTTTCAACGTGACCGTATAATTCTGATCGGCATCGACGATGTTATCGGGCAGGCCAGTCACCGTAATCGTCTGATTATCCGCATAATTGTCGGCATTGAAAAGAATGCCGCTGCAATCCGCCACTGCCTCGGCCACATTCGAGATTTCGCATGTCACGGTCACATCGGCGGACGGCAAATTGTTGAGGCGTATAGAAATCACGGCTGTGTCGCCATTCTCATCCGTGTCCTTGTCATCCATTGCATCCAGAACAAGCGCCGGTGCCGTCTCAAACTCGCATTCGCCCGACTCGACACAAATCTTGCCATCCGGACACGCATCTTTTCCGACACATGCATCAAAAACGCAATCGCCCTTGACGCACGTTTTTCCACCATCGCAAGTCATACCAAGGCATTCATTGTCGACGCATTTGCCGCCTGTACACGTCTGACCATTCGGACACGGCACATCGAGACACGCAGTTTCTTCGCAAATTCCCTTAATGCACTGGAATCCGGCATCGCAGGTCTTGTCGACACAGCCGTCATCAATGCAGCTGCCTTTAATGCACATCTGGCCGTCGCCGCACGCTTTTTCCGCGCCGTTCTCAATGCACGCATCGTCCACGCATCGCGCGATCGCGCTCAGGCACTGCTGCCCGTCGGGACAATTGATCTTTGCGCACGGATCGTCATTCGGCTCGCATTCGCCATTCTTGCAAACCTCACCATCCGGACACGTCTTGTTTTCACACAAATCGACATCGGCACATACGCCATCCGCGCAAACCTGGCCGGGCTTGCACGTTTCGCCCCCGCACACTTCCACGCAAATATTCTCGGCACAAACCTGCGTATCGGTACAGGTCTTGTCACCGCACGATTTGCCCTGGCTGCTCGACGAATCGTCATTGCAACCCGCGCCGAGCATCGCGAGTGCCGCAATCATAAACAAACATCGCTGTTTTGACATTATTTCCTCCTATGTCCTGGTCACGATGGTACTAAACCTCAAAATATCCTTATATAATGCGGATTTGGCTTGCTATCAATCCTGGTTCACGATTCTTTTTTGGGGCGCGGCTATCGGCTTTGCCGATACGCCGTGCGTTGGTGCGGCTATCGCTATGCGATACGCCGCACCCTGTTTCCGTGGGTTACGCGCTACGCGCTAGACCCACGGCTAATATCAAGCGCCCCTACGGGGCGCGTGCGGTTGCGCCGCGATGCGGCGCATAATTAAAGGCGGCATACGCCGCCGCCACTCCCCTACCCGATTTACATCGGCGGAACCTCAGGCCAATCGTGCTTGGGATACCGTCCTCGCAACAATTTACGAACATCGGTATAAGTCGATTTCCAGAAATTCTCGATATCCTGCGTGACCTGGGCCGGGCGGCCATTCGGCGCACAAAGATGAATCATCACCATCACCTTGCCGCCACCGACATGGGGCAGATGATGAATGCCAAAGGCTTTTTGTATAATCACGCGTATCACGGGCGGCGACAGCGTGTAATCGACAGGCGTTTCATAGCCATTTTCGAGTTTGACGCGTTCCGGCGCGAGCTGTCGAAGTGCATTCTGGATTTCCGGCGAAAGAGAACGCACTGTCGACGGCGTCAGATCCATGCTGTGGATTTCTTCAAAATTCTGTGCTTTCGACACGAGATGCGGCAGCAATCCACGCGCCCACGTTTCGTCAAACACGGGATATGCGAGTTCTGGCATCAGGCTTTTCACAAACTCCAGGCGAGCAGTGAAATGCTTCCAGGCATCGGATTCGAGGTTGAGGACTTTGAGCGGCGATTTCATCGCGGCATTGAGCAGTGTTTCCTTATAAAGCCCGTCGTATTTGGCATCGTGAAGGAACGTCTCGCGAAGCGTAAATATATCGTAATAAACGGCCTGAGCCACGACGACGCGGTCTTTGTCGGGTTCGTAACGGGCCGTGATTCCTTCCTGCCACGGTATCCATCGCGGATCGATTTCGAGGGCTTTGACGACGCGGCTCGAGGCGCGTTCCACGCCTTTGACGAGGTCCAAATCGGCGCAGATAAAGAATTTCGCATCTTTGAGCGTGTGCGCTTCGCGAATGATGACGCCACGATTTCCGCTCATGCAAGCCGGAATGGGCATCGTATTCCGGCGCGGATCGGCGGCATTCATTTTTTCTTTCGGAGGACGGGGCTGGGCAAGGCGGTCGGGATAGGCGAACAACATCGAACGCGCCAGTTTTTCTTTCAGTTCCATCGAATCGGAACGTTTGCGGGGCATGATTTCACGCGCATTTTCGAGGATATCCTCGGCAGTCAGTTTGATGATGGCAAATTCGGGCTGGCGAAGGGATTTTTTCAACGCGATAAAATCCTCGAACAAATCCGGGCCGGAAAACTTATCGCGCATCGCGCGGCGGTAGGGTGCTTCGGAAAGCCATGCCGCGAGAAGCGTCGCATCGCGAAGGCTGTCAAACTCTGCGGCGGCGATGAGCCAGCGAGCAAGTCTCGGCTCGACGCGAAGCCTGACCATGCATTGCCCAATCTCGGTCAAAGTGCCGGATTCTATCGCACCGAGGCGTTCCAAAAGACGACGAGCATCCTCAAACCGGCCAGGTGCAGGCATCGACAGGAACGGTAGTTTTTCGGGCACCTCGAGGTTCCACGCCATGATCTGAAGGCAGGCCTGGCTCAGGTCGAGTCGTTCGATTTCGGGCGGAATCTGCGCTTCCATTTGATGCTGAAACACCTCTGACCACAACCTCACGCACAGCCCAGGCCCAATACGCGCCGCGCGCCCCGCTCGCTGGTCGGCAGACGCACGGCTGATGTGATGCGTTTCCAGGCGCGAAAGCCCCGAAACGGACTCGAAAAACTTCCGACGTGCAAACCCGGCATCGATGACGATTCGAACACGAGGAACCGTCAACGAGCTTTCGGCGACATTCGTCGCAAAGATAATGCGCCTGCGTTCCGAAACCGGGTTCAAGACCAGCCGCTGGGCATCGAGCGATAGCGATCCGTGGCATTCCATGTAATCATACCGATCACCGAATCGGGCTTCGGCCAGCGATATGGCGGCACGAATATTCCCAACCCCGGGAAGAAAAGCGAGTATGTCGCCCTCGTGTTCGTTCAGTGCACGGGCGCATTCCTCGATGAGAACGGGACCGTAATCGCCAAACCTCGATGTCATATTGCGGTTCAGATATCGGATGGTAAGCGGGTATATCGGTGCCTCGATATTGAAAACTTCATGGTCATCCAGATAATTGGCAATTTCTTCGCTTTCGAGTGTGGCGCTCATGATCGCGATGCGCAAGTCGGGGCGCACTTCTTTTTGCAGATATACGGCCATCGCGAGCGCAATATCGGCCTCGATCGATCGCTCGTGAAATTCGTCAAACAAGATGACCGACACGTCATCCAGAAACGGATCTGCACATAAATACTGCAAAAGCATACCCGTCGTCACAAAACAAAGTTTTGTTTTGTCAGAACACTTTTTATCCATGCGGACGTGATAGCCGACAAAATCCCCGCATCGCACTTGTCGTTCAAAAGCAACTCTCCCTGCCGCCGAAACACATGCAAGACGCCGGGGTTCCACGCACAAAACGCGCCCGTCTGCTTTATCGGCCAACGCCGGCGGGATACGCGTCGTCTTGCCCGATCCCGGCGTCGCCGTGATGATGAGGTTCTTTCGATCACTGGCAAGTATTTTGTCGAGATAGTCATCAATGGGAAGAGGCACGCGTTGTGGATTTTGATTTGCTGACACGGTTAATTCCTGGAAATGGAAAGGTTACGCATCCCCATTAAAGTGAGAGAATTTGGGGTTGCTCGCTCGTTACACTACACAAGAATTGCAACAAAGTAAGTAAACTATTTTTAAATATAATTCATAATCATTATTCAGCCTGACTGATTTGTCTGCTCGGTTATACTCGCCTATGTCGCTATGCTCCATAAGGCTCGCTTGCGCGGCTATGGGCTACGCGCATACGCCGCTTTGGCCTGCGCTTTTCGCTCGCTCTGCTCGCTCAATACGCGCAGACTCCCTTTTGTGGTACAATGTGCTCCCAACATCGTCAGCGTTTGATGTTCCCCATCGTATTAAGGAGATTTCCATGCGCTCGCCAAACATTGGACGCCGTAAAGGCCATGATTTCGGTAAGTATGACTGACGATAGCACCAGTCGGGCACACAACTTAGCACTGACCACAGTTCACACAGTCGACTTTGCCGAACGGCAGCCCCATGGTGAACGACCATCGAATCCACGTTTTGCGAAATTGAGCACGCGGATGCCCTGGATTTCTGAGCAAAATCCGGGAATGTTTATGATTAATAGCGCAAAACATCCTTGTCCGTAATAGCTCAGACTGATATACTGCAAACAAAAAGAGTGCATGATTATATGATGCACTTTTTTTACAGACTCAAAGTATAAAAACAGGTATTTATATGAACAAACAGCAACTGGCCGCAAAAATTTGGAATTCAGCAGAAAAAATGCGTCAGACAAAAATTGACGCTAGCGAGTATAAAGATTATGTTCTAGGAATAATTTTTTATAAGTTCCTATCGGATAAAGAAGAAAAATTTTTAAAAAGTGAAGACTGGGAGGAAGACGATATCATAAATGGCCTAAATGAGAATGATGTTGAAACTGTAAAGCATATTCAAAGTAACATTGGTTATTTTATTTCATATAACAATCTATTCTCAAATTGGATACAACTTGGAAATAGTTTTAATATTGGCCATATACATGATGCTTTGTCCGCATTTAACAGATTAATCGATAAAAACTACAACAAGGTATTCGAAAAGATTTTTGTTGATTTGGAAACTAAAATATCGAAGCTTGGTACGACCACTCAGGAACAAACAAAAGTATTCCGCGATTTAATCTTCTTGATTAATGCGATTCCAATGGATGGGCATCAGGATTACGATGTCCTCGGCTATATTTACGAATATCTGATTTCAAATTTTGCAGCGAATGCTGGCAAAAAAGCAGGAGAGTTCTATACGCCACACGAAGTGTCGCTTCTTATGTCTGAAATTGTGGCAAACCATCTGCAATCGCGCAAGGAAATTACGATTTTTGATTCAACAAGCGGCTCCGGGTCTTTGCTCATCAATATTGGTAAAAGTGTCGCCAGATATATGAAAAATAGTGATGGCATTAAGTATTATGCGCAAGAAATCAAGCCAAGTACGTACAATCTTACACGGATGAACCTTGTGATGCGTGGAATCAATCCAGCAAATATCTGCACAAGAAATGCAGATACATTGGAAGAGGATTGGCCATGGTTTGACGAAAGCGATCCAGTAGGGACATACGAGCCACTTTATGTCGATGCGGTCGTATCCAATCCTCCCTACTCACTTCATTGGCATCCCGAAAAAAGAGAGAACGATCCTCGCTATCGTTCCTTTGGCCTGGCACCTAAAACCAAAGCTGACTATGCATTTTTATTACACGATCTTTATCACATTAAGCCAGATGGCATCATGACAATCGTACTGCCTCATGGTGTACTCTTCCGTGGCGGTGAGGAAGGCAAGATACGTCAGAACCTAATTGAGTACAACCATATTGATTGCATCATCGGGCTTCCCGCAAATATCTTTTTTGGTACGGGTATCCCAACGATTATTATGGTTTTACGACAAAAACGAAAGGATTCGAATGTGCTAATTATTGATGCCTCCAAAGGATTCGAGAAAGGCACGAAAAACAGACTTCGGGCAAGCGATATTAAGCGAATTGTTGACTGTGTAGTAAATCGTGTTTCGATTGATAAGTTTTCGAAAGTTGTTGAAAGAGATGAAATCAGAGCCAATGACTATAACCTCAATATTCCACGCTATGTCGATTCATCCGAAAGACCTGAAAGCTGGGATATCTACGCATCAATGTTTGGTGGTATTCCAGCAAGTGAGCTTGATGCGTTTGAAAAGTATTGGTCATCTTTTCCAGGACTGAAGCGAGTGCTTTTTGAAGATTTGAAAAACGGATATAACAAACTGAAAGTGAATAGTATTAAGGAGGCTGTATTATCTCACAAATCTGTCATCGCATATCAGAATACATTTCGCGAGGCATTTGCTGGGTTTGACACCGAACTGAACCGTGAACTGGTACAAAATACACATAACGTTAATATAGCATCCGAGGAAAGTGTAATTACAAATAGAATTTTTGCACGTGTTAAAGACTTTGCACTGATTGATCCATACAATGCCTATCAAATTTTCATCGACATTTGGCATCAAATATCGAATGACCTTGAAATGATACAGACAGAAGGATTTGATGCAGCCAGGCAGGTTGATCCAAATATGGTGATTAAGAAGAAGAATGGAACGGAATCAGAGGAACAAAAAGGATGGATTGGACATATCATTCCATTCGATTTGGCCCAAAAAGCATTATTAAGCGATCGATTGTCTGCACTGCAAGTCTATGAGAACAGGCTTAGCGAGATTGCCGCTGAATATAC
>JAZODZ010000680.1:0-1900 GCA_045597285.1 Myxococcota bacterium | reverse complement strand
ATGGAAGCCCTACGGGCTTCTATTATTTGCGTCATTGACAGCATGTCCCTTCCGGAGCTCCAATGGAGAAGGGGCCAGGGGTGAGGCCACTCTCATTTTCCATGTTCATCCGAGGCTGACTACTTATAATACAAATATTCCTTCCGCCGTTTCTGCCATGCCTGTGTTTCACACTCGAATGATTCCACAATTTTCCAGGGATTTTCATTCTTTTCGATCGATCGCCGTACGCGATCATTCCCAAAGAGCAAATCGATGGCGAGCCTGTCGTTGACGAATTCATACGTTTCTGTACGCCATGCAAATTCCTCGTGCAGCGCATACATGACGCATACGATTGCAAGTCCGGTCAACAGAGGCTTAAATGTTTTGCGATCCGTGATGTGCATCTGGAAACCGTGGCAAACCTGATGCGCCTGTTTCTGAAACATCGGCTTGAAATCCAGTGGCCTAAAAACAACACCGGGCAGATGGAGCATATCGAGTGCATCCTTGACCGCACGCGCCTTGACGTATGGCGCACCAAATAGCTCGAATGGTCTCGTCGTCCCACGACCTTCCGAAAGATTCGTCCCTTCGATCAGGCACATACCGGGATAAACCACGGCCGTGTCCAACGTCGGCATATTGGGCGACGGCATCGCCCAAAGACATCCCGTTTCGTCGTAATACGATGCTCGTTTCCACCCTTCCATCCAGCAAATATGCAGATTTCCGAGATTTTGAACGTTCTCTGTCGAACACCACATCATCATCATTTCGCCCAGCGTCATGCCATGACGAGTCATGCCAGAACGTTCACCGACGAATGAATGAAAACCGTCGTCGATCAGATTGCCCTCGATATCGACACCATTGATCGGATTGGGACGATCGATGACATAGACGTTTAAGCCTCGTTTTAACGCGGCTTTGGTCAAAAACAACGCCGTATAGGCAAACGTATAATACCGCGCTCCGACATCCTGAACATCGATAATGACGCCATCCAGATCGTCAAGAAGCCTGTCATCGGGAGCAAGTGATTCGAGAGAATGCCCGTAGAGGCTCACGATATCGCGTTCCGTAATGACGTCGTAACCGTGATCGACGCCTTCCATATCTTGCGCCGCCCCCCAAAGGCCGTGTTCGGGCGCAAAAATTCTGGCCGCATCCACCCCCACTTGCCTGAGCGCAAATATAATATGCTCGCCATGATTCGTCACGCTCGCCGCATGCGCAAGAACGCCAACGCGTTCATGCCGCAATTTGGAAAGCAAATTCTCATCAGACAGTAATACTTCAAGTCCTGTTTTCATCGATCACTCTATTCGGTCACAGTTAATGACAATACTTTCCCCCTCTCCAATGGAGAGTAGGGCAGGGGGCACGGCGCAAAACTTTGATTGTGCCAAAAGCCCATAGGGCTTTCATATGAGTAGCTCCCGGCAACGCCGGGAGATTAACGGAATTCCGCCAAAACAGAACCCCGTAGGGGTTCCATATATTTTGTTGAACCCCTACGGGGTTCATATCTTGGAAACATTCCTTACTCCCCCGGTAGGCGTGCCAACCGGGGGCTATTGATATTGAACGCCTAAGGTATTCGTCCACGACTTTGTGTACACCGTGGGAGCCAGGAGGGTGAGGCCAGACACTCTCATTGTCTATGTCCACAACAATGAAAAACGTTCTTCAATCATTGCGACCTACTGCCTACTGCCTATTGCCTACTGCCTCCTTTCGACAAAACCACGTAATGAACAATCCTCTCTATTATTTCTTCTTATCGCCCTTTTTCTTGCCAGAATCCTTATTGCTGTCTGCAAGCGCTTTATCAATCTTCGATTTAATAGTGTCGAGTGGCAACGCGCCGACGATCATTTCACCGTTGATCACCATGAAGTCGGATCGTAGCCAT
>JAZODZ010000679.1:0-5514 GCA_045597285.1 Myxococcota bacterium | reverse complement strand
CAGTGCGTGACAAATACCCCTCGCCGATCACCGCGCTGTCGCGATAAATCGTGATCGGGCCGGCATCGAGCCCGACACCCGAACTGTTCTTCAGCTCGATCGTCTGATACGATTTCGCCACGCGCCATCCCTTATAGAAAGTATCAAAACCATCGTAATCCGGCTTTTCAATCAGACGCGTGTCGCGTGCTTCGAGCTGGCTTTGAATCAGGTTGACGAGCGCCGTATTGCCATCGGGAATCGTCAGCCTCGAGGCCAGCCTGTACTCGTCAAACGATCCAATCTGTGCCTTCGACGCCAGTTCCGAGAAATTCGCTATCATCTCGCTGGAATCGATGGGCTCATATTCAGGTATTTCATCATACGCCTCATCATCGCGGAGAAGTTCACCCTCAATCATTGCATCATCGAACGCAAGGTCACGCGCTTCAGCCTTAGCAGCCTTTTTGGCATAACTACCCAAATTGGCACCGCCACCGCCCACTCCCGTGGCTCCTAATCCATACGCCGCACTGCGAGGAGGCTTTGCATTCATAGCCGAATTGACGATTTTGGGCGCAGCCGCCTTCGTTTCCGCCAGCGAACTCAAATCAGGCCGTTCCAAAAACTGTGGCGTGTACAAGTCGTAAGTAAAACTCATCGGCTGCCCCGAAACCAGCGAAAACGAGATGTTGTCCCAATCCGCCCCCGTCACATTGCTGATAATAGCCCACCCCTGAAGCGTTCCCTTGTCGTTGTCTTCGATAATCAAACGATAAGCCGGTTTCCACGTCGGCATCGCGACGAGATAGCTCAAGGCAAGCTCACGGCTCTTCGCAGAATCCATGCGAATGCGAAGTTCCACCTGCTTCCAGTCGCCTTCATTCAGGCTGATATTCAAGCTCTTATCGAGGCCGTCGGCCAGACTGCGGTCATAAATATCGACGCTCTTCACATCGCAGACACGAACGATTTCCAGCTTGTTCCCATCCGTCAAAAGCGTCACAGTGGTCAGCTGATCGGCATTGTCACTGCTGCTGTTGATGTTAATCATTTCCTTATTTTTCGGCTCTTCAACGCCGACGATGCGCCCTTCATACGACGATCCACGCGTCTTCAGCTTGACGTGCGCACCGCGAAATGCACTCAGCAAGCTCTTAATTCCGCCATCTTGAACCTGGTCCGGAATTTCGGCGAGCATGTCGAGTGTATCGCGATCGACGGGCAACGAAATCGACACGGGGCGCCCGTTCCCGCGATCGATCACAGTCAGCGATTTCAAAATATCGTTTATCTGGTCTGGACGAATGCTCAAAACGAGTTCATCGGTATCGACGGTGCCCGTTCTCTCGACATAGCCGATGCCGCTCTGATACATCACGACGCGAGACACCGGAACCTCAGTCCCCTGATTGACCTGCGTACTCGCACAGCCCGTCATCGCCGCAAGAATGCCAAGTAATGGAATAAAACATTTCTTCATAATCAACTCCGATATTTTTCACTGCCTACGGCCTGACCTATTTCCTCGAATAATTTATCGTCCGTTCAAGTTCTTTCAACGATAGTTCAAGCTCGCCATTCTCAACCTGCAACGTATAAATCTCGGTCGTAATCTCAGCCAGCTCTTTTTCGTTCGACTTCTGACGCTCCAAAAGCTGGTTCTTCAGCGAGTCGCCTTTCGCAGACTTGATGTTCTTCAAACCTTCAATCGTTTCCGTCAACTGTTTCTGATCCTCATAGATCTCATTCTTTCTCGTTTTCAGGACTTTGAGCTTGTCCAGGTTCGCGATTTTCTTCTCGGAATCGCTCACATAACGATTGAACTTATCGACCAAATCCCCAGTGATTTCGCCAGCTTTAATCGAATGCCTGATGCCATCAAGGCATCCATTCATAATCGACTTGTTTGTCCGATAAGTAGTCATATTTTTCGATTTCATCGTCAGAGGCTGGACGACCTTTCCATTCGCCGGCACCGACACCGAAATGACATACCCATCGGACTTCTTCACTGCCGACTCGGGGAAATCGACCGGAGTCCAATGCGTCATCTGCGGGAGCTGCAGCAACGCCGTCGTCTGCGAATTGATCCGGCTATCAAATTCGAAATGTTGCGTCAGCATTAGTTCGTCCGAAACCTTGCACACGCCGCCATTAAAACTCTCCAGGCCATACGTCCTCTCTTCTGTCGTATCCACGACCGAAACCGTCAGACGTCCCTCATTCGCAAACGTGATATACGCCGTCGCGTCTTTTTCAGTGCGTGACAAATACCCCTCGCCGATCACCGCGCTGTCGCGATAAATCGTGATCGGGCCGGCATCGAGCCCGACACCCGAACTGTTCTTCAGCTCGATCGTCTGATACGATTTCGCCTCGCGCCATCCCTTATAGAAATTATCAAAACCATAGTAATTCGGCTTTTCAATCAGACGCGTGTCGCGTGCTTCGAGCTGGTTCTGAATCAGATTGACGAGCGCCGTATTGCCATCGGGAATCGTCAGCCTCGACGCCAGTCTGTATTCATCAAACGACCCAATCTGCGCCTTCGACGCCAGTTCCGAAAAATTCGCTATCATCTCGCTGGAATCGATGGGCTCATATTCAGCCTCTTCCTCAACCTCATCGAAGTAATTCCTATTCGCCGCCATAGCTTTCATCGATTCAGTCTGGACAGCCTCCTTTTGGGCATAACCACCAAAACCGCCGGCACCGCCACCGCCCACTCCCGTGGCTCCTAATCCATACCCCGCACTGCGAGAAGGCTTTGCATTCATAGACGAACCGACGATTTTGGGCGCAGCCGCCTTCGTTTCAGCCAGCGAACTCAAATCGGGCCGTTCCAAAAACTGCGGCGTGTACAAGTCGTAAGTAAAACTCATCGGCTGCCCCGAAACCAGCGAAAACGAGATGTTGTCCCAGTCAGTTCCAGTCACATTGCTGATGATGGCCCACCCCTGCAATGTGCCCTTTTCATCGTCCTCGATAATCAAACGATAAGCCGGTTTCCACGTCGGCATCGCGACGAGATAGCTCAGTGCAAGTTCACGGCTCTTCGACGAATCCATGCGAATGCGAAGCTCCACCTGCTTCCAGTCGCCTTCGTTCAGGCTGATATTCAGGCTCTTGTCGAGGCCGTCGGCCAGACTGCGATCATAAATCTCGACGCTCTTCACATCGGCCACATGGACGACTTCCAGCCTGTCCCCATCTGTCAGCAACGTCACCGTGACCATCTGGTCTGAATTGTCGCCGCCGCTGTTGACGTTAATCATTTCCTTAATTGCTGGCTCTTCAACGCCGACGATGCGCCCGGTATACGACGAACCACGCGTCTTGATCTTCACATGCGCACCGCGAAATGCACTCAGCAAGCTCTTAATGCCGCCGTTCTGGACCTGTTCAGGAATTTCGGCGAGTGCATCGAGTGTATCGCGATCGACGGGCAGTGAAATCGACACGGGCCGTCCATTGCCGCGATCGATCACGGTCAGCGATTTCAAAATATCGTTAATCTGGTCGGGCCGAATGCTCAAAACGAGTTCATCAGTATCGACGGTGCCCGTTCTCTCAACATACCCGATGCCGCTCTGATACATCACGACACGCGAAACCGGAACCTCGGCAACCTGATTGACCTGCGTACTCGCACACCCCGTCATGGCCGCAAGAATACCAAGCAATGGAATAAAACTCTTCATAATTAACCCCGCATTATTCACCGCCAAAGGCCTTGTCAAAATCTGTGTCAAATCCACAGTTCCCAAGTAAAAAGGCATTCTATTGAATCGATACATTTCGGCAAGTATATTTTCAACGCGTCGTGTGCGTTGGCCTATCTCCTAACGTCGATACGGCCAACGGGCGCGGGCTATGTGCTCGCTACGCTGTGCGCATACGCCCGCGCCTGCTCGCCTATGCGCTTGTGCCAAGCACGCCTGTATGTTTGTGGTGTATAAGGTGTCGCGGGCGAGACGCCTACGTCCCCAGGAAGAATCTTTTTTGGAGCTTCCTTTTTTGTTCGGGCAAGTGTGTAGGCTGTCCGGGATGTTGAGCAATTAGAAATTAGAAATTAGCAATTAGAAATTAGGGAAACTCTGAACAAATAACGCGGGCGTCTCGCCCGCGAAATTGCTGTTTTCACGACGCATTTTCCACAAGGGGACAGAGGAGTTTACTAAAAAACAAAGCACTTATATCATTCAACCTCCTGCCTCCTGCCTATTGCCTGTCTTCGATAAAACCGCGTAACTCAGAAACACCGCTAAGGACTGAATAGTTGCATTCATAGTTTTCCCAGCGATTTCAGCAATCCTGTGCATCCGTCGCACACGTCGCGCCATGTCGCCTCGAAATCCCCTGTGTACCACGGATCCGCAACGCTCGTGCCCGGTCGATCGGTGTATTCCATCATGCGATGAATCTTGTTTTGTGGATCGCCGCCAAATGCACGATTCATATTGCGTATATTCGCTTCATCCATTCCAATAATAATATCATAATAATTATAATCGGATTTTCGTATCTGCCGCGCCGTCTTGCCCTGGCAACCGATACCGTGTTTAGATAACATCCGACGTGCCGGAGGATAAACCGGATTGCCAATTTCCTCGGTGCTCGTCGCCGCCGACTCGATATAAAACTGATCCGCAATCCCAGCCTTCTGAACCATATCTTTCAGAATAAATTCCCCCATTGGACTGCGGCAGATGTTGCCGTGACATACAAACAATATTTTTATCATGATTTGCTCCTGAATGATTGCGCGATTGCTTCAAAGGCATCTTTTTCATTGTCCATTTATCCAAATCGGTTTTGCATTCGCCTCGGTCTTGTCGAACAGCGGCAACTGTAAGAACACCATGCGATGTTTACGCGTATGCATTAGTGCTCTCGAATCCGGCACGTCTGTTCTCAAATTGCGAAACACGAAATCACTGCGTAATTCGTCGAGCAAAACCTCCTCGGTAAAGTTCATCAAGTAAATGCCAAATACTGCATTGAAATCGTAGTTCCATTTACCGGAAATGCCCTGTCCTACAATTCCACGCGCTGCATAGTATAGCGCACGATCCTCAAAATGCGTTTGCTTTTTGTTCTGCATCTCCAAAATTAAACGATCGCCCCCGTCTGTCGTACAGAAAATATCATAGTTCACACCGCGTTCCCGTACCTTCATGCAATTGTTCCTTATGCGAAAGACCAAATCGGCTCGTCTTATCGACGTAATAGCTCCCCCTCGTCTTTTAATCCCTTAAAACTCTCTTTGATTTCCCCAAAGGGTTCCAGGTTTTATTCTCGTTCATCTCGCTCTCCACATCCAACCGCCGTCGCCGTTCCTGCATTTCGTGCTCGGAGAAGAGATCGAACTCAGCAACAACTCTATCTCAAGGTGATGTTATCCGTGAATCAGATGGTTTTCGCCCACGCGGCAGGGGCGTTCGATTGCGAACTTCCCTGCCCCCGACGCCCCCTCCGGGATTGTGTACCTAAGAAAGCTGAATAGTGACGAACAGTTTTTGTTTTGAATCA
>JAZODZ010000678.1:0-8951 GCA_045597285.1 Myxococcota bacterium | reverse complement strand
CCTGGGCGATGCCGAACTACATTACGGCATTGATCTGGCGCGGCATGTTTGACCACAACTTCGGTGCCATCAACAACCTTTTGCAGATGCTCGGACTCGACCGCGTCCAGTGGTACAACGAGTTCCTCACGAGCTTTGCAGCAAACCTCACGACCAATACCTGGCTGGGTTTCCCGTTCATGATGGTCGTGACACTCGGTGCCTTGCAGGCCATTCCCCGCGATCTCGAAGACGCGGCTGCCGTTGACGGCGCGAGCGCCTGGCAGCGATTCCGCCATGTCACGTTCCCGCTGCTCAAACCGGCTCTCATGCCTTCCGTTGTGCTCGGTTCGATCTGGACGTTCAATGCGTTCAACATCATTTACCTCGTCAGCAAAGGTTCACCGGACGGTTCGACGGAAATCCTCGTTTCCGAAGCATACAAATGGGCTTTCGAGCGCCAGTATCAGTACGGCTATGCGGCAGCTTATGCGATGGTCGTCTTCGTCATCCTCGTTCTCTACTCCAAACTCACTCAGATTGTTCTGAAAGACAACACTGCGGAGGCTAAATAATGGCGAAAAAAGAAGAATGGGTCGAAGAATCCGTCGGCCTGAGCAAAAAAGACAGGATTATCAAACAAATCGCCTATAACCTCATTCTCATTCTCGTGTGCGCACTCGTCCTTTATCCGGTTATCTGGGTCGTGCAGATGGCGTTTTCGCCGGACTGCCCCGACGGCATTTGTGAGGATGGCATACTCCACAATTTCATTCACGTCATCCCCAAGACGGATGGCGTTGGGCATCACGTTTTCGGTTATCAGTTGTTGAATTGCATCGTCGTTTCGCTCGTGACAACGGTGATTGGTGTTCTTTTGGCCTGCACTGCAGCTTATGGTTTTGCACGTCTCAACTTCGTTGGCCGCAAGATGGGGCTTCAGGCATTTCTCGTCACTCAGATGTTCCCCGGCGTCGTCATGATGATTCCTCTTTACATCATCCTCGGCAAACTCGGCCTGACCGACAATGTGCTCGGACTCGTGTTTGTGTACAGCGTTTCGGCCTTGCCATTCTGCGTATGGAACCTGAAGGGCTACTTCGACACGATCCCGAAGGAACTCGAGGAAGCGGCAATCGTCGACGGCGCATCGCGCCTGACGATCTTCGTCAAAGTCGTCTTGCCTCTGGCAAAACCCGCTATCGCGATTACGGCCCTGTTCAGCTTTATGACGGCATGGAACGAATTCATCCTCGCTGCCACGTTTATGAACAATGAAATCAATTACACGCTCCCGGTTGCCCTCAAACAGTACGTCGGCGATCAGTCGATCCAGTACGGTTATTTTGCTGCCGGTGCAATTCTGGTCTCGATCCCCATCATGGCGCTTTTCTTTGCGCTTCAAAAATATCTCGTTGGTGGTTTGACCGCCGGCGCCGTGAAGGGTTGATATCGATTAGAGGCGTGCCGACCGCACGCCTCTACGTGTTTTTAAACCGAGGCGTGCCGACCGCACGTCTCGGTGTTGCCCGATTAAACCTGTCTTGCCCCTCCCCCAAAAGATGGCTACAATTCGCAAATTCAGTACACTTGTACTGAATTGGATGGAGGTTATGATGGATACCAATATGTCAACAAGAAGAATAGGGAAATGTTATGGGTGAGAATGAGTTGAGATTTGTGGTCTTTGTTATTCATGCCCTTTCGGATGCTTCGAACCATTCATCGGCCTGGATATATAAAGTTCTCAATGATTCAGGTATCTTGGATAATTATATTATTCCATGTTATAATGTATTACATACGCAAGGAAAGGAGTATTTAGTCGAAGATATTACTGAATTTTTGGAAGAAAAGGGGATTAAATTGTGTTAATATATCATGGTTCAATCCTCAAAATACCGAATCCGGATACACTGCATTCAAAGAGATTTGTTGACTTTGGGATTGGATTTTATGTAACAACATTTCAAAAACAGGCAGAGAACTGGGCATTCCGAAAAGGTATGAGAAAATCAGCTTCTTCGATAGTAAACATCTATGATATGAAGTCTTTGGAAGGCTTTCGTATTAAGCGATTCGATTCAATGAATCGTGAATGGCTTCGATTTGTATGTGATTGTCGAAGTGGAAAAAATGTTTATGTCGGTTATGATGCTGTGATAGGAAATGTTGCAGATGATGATGTTTTTAAATGTGTGAATATGTTTATGGAAGGCGCTTGGGATGAAAACCGGACAATTCAGGAATTGAAGTATTATCAAAGAAATGATCAGATTGTTCTTTTGACACAAAACATTATAGATAATGCTTTAACTTTCATTAAATCTTATGAGGTAACAAGATAATGAACAAAGAGAGTTTAGACAGTATTTATAAAGAAATGCTCGAAGAAAAAATTATTTCGTATCTTGCAGAGCAAACTAAGTTACCTCTGCGCGATGTCATGGATATCTATTACAGAAGCAGTCTTGCCGAACAAATCGACCAGGGGTGCTACGGCATTGAAAATATGGATTATAAATATCTGGCTTTGGATTTGATGGAGAATGAACCCGAATTGTTTACTCGATAATCGCAACTATTAGGTTTTGCTGACCTCTCCTGCCTCCTGTTTATTGCCTGGTTTCGATAGGATTACGTACCTAAAAAACGACATTAGGGGCTGAACTGTTACCCGTAACCCCTTCATTTTTTTGAGAATTGTTGTTTAATACGCGACCATATTCAGATAGATTTCACGTGACAATGCCCGGGCGTATCGACGTAAGGAGATAGCCCGGGCGGCGTGCCGTATGCAATAGGCACGCCCTCCAAAAAATGACAGATGTCGATCTGGCATCAAAGGACATGATATGAAGAAAAGCCTTTATTTATGCGCACTTCTGAGCCTTTTTGCTTTCGGATGCACCGATGACTCGGCGAATCAATCGGCAGGCGACAAAGCTGTTTGCGGTGACGAAGCCATTGGCGGTGACGAGGTCTGCGACGATGGCAACACTGCGGACGGCGATGGCTGTAGCAAGGATTGTCTGACCGTCGAGGACGGCTGGAAATGCCCCAACACGGGTGGCCAGTGCACGCCAAAGCCGGTATGTGGCGACAAAAAGGTTGGTGACGGCGAAGCGTGCGACGACGGCAACACAAAGGGCGGCGACGGATGCTCCGCTGACTGCAAGACCGTCGAAGATGGTTGGAACTGCCCCAAATCGGGCGGCCAATGCACCGAGAAATCGGGATGCGGCAACGGAATCGTCGCTGACGGCGAAGCATGTGACGACGGCAACACCAACAATGGAGACGGCTGCACAGCGGATTGCAAGGCCGTCGAAGATGGCTGGATTTGTCCGAAAGAAGGCGGTGCGTGCAAGAAGGAGCCGGCTTGCGGCGACGGCAATCTCGACGACGGCGAAGCCTGCGACGACGGCAACACGAAGGGCGACGACGGCTGTTCAGCCGACTGCAAGACCATTGATGAAGCTTATCAATGCGACAAGCCCGGCTACGACTGCAAAAAGATAACATGCGGCGATGCCGAACTGGATGAGGGTGAAGACTGCGACGAGGGCGAAGATAACGCCGATTATGGCATGGGCTTTTGTTCGACAAGCTGCCATCCCGCGCACTATTGCGGCGACAAACGGCTCGACAAGGTCGATACCGAAAATGGGGAGGAGTGCGACGAGGGCGAAGATACGTCGTCCCAGTACAACGGCTGTTCAGTCGATTGCAAGCGCGTCAATTATTGCGGGGACGGCGTGATCCAGCCGTCCAATGAGCAATGCGATGACGGTGACACTACGGACGGCGATGGATGCTCATCGACGTGCAAGCTCGAGGCGAATTTTACGTGTGTTACGAAAGAAGGGAAAAGCTATTGCAGTCCGATTTTGTGTGGTAATGGCGTGTTAGACGAGAACGAGGAGTGCGATGACGGGAACCGTGATGCCGATGTCGTCGACGGATGCTCGATGATTTGCCTCGTCGATAAGGGCTGGCAATGCCCGACAGGCGAGTCGGGAAAATCCGAGTGCGTCAAGACTTGCGGTAACGGGACGCTGGAAGAATCGGCCGGCGAAAAATGCGACGACGGCAACACGGCAGACGGCGACGGCTGTTCGTCCCTGTGCGTCATCGAACCGGGTTATATGTGCAATGGTACGAAGTGTTTTGCCAGGGCGTGCGGCGATGGCATCATTGCGGGCAGTGAAGCCTGCGACGACGGCAACACGACGGACGGCGACGGGTGCTCCAAATTCTGCCTTCGCGAGCCGGGTTGGCACTGCGACAAGGCCGGCGAAAAGTGTGCCAAGGATGTTTGCGGCGACGGCATCGTGAGCGGCGACGAAACATGCGACGAAGGCCATACGGAACACCCCGAATACAAGACCGACGGATGCGTCGACTGCCGCGTCCAGATGGGCTGGAAATGCGAAACGCCGGGTGCGTCATGCACAGCAGCCGTCTGCGGCAACGGCATTCTCGAAGGTGCCGAAACGTGCGAAGAAGAAAACGCTGAATGCTGCGTCGGCTGCAAGATTCAGCCCTTCTGCCTGTGCGACACGGACGGGAAAAATTGCACGAAAGGCTACTGCGGCAACGGTATTCTCGAGGCTGGCGAAGAGTGTGACGACGGCAAAAAGGAAGCCGGCGACGGCTGCTCACCCGAATGCACGGTCGAGGCAATTTTCAGTTGCGCCGACGGCAAATGCAAGGCGACATGCGGCGACGGCCTCACGCTCTGGGAAGCTGGCGAGGAGTGTGACGACGGCAATTTGACAAACGGCGACGGTTGTTCCAGCGACTGCAAGGTTGAATCGGGATATTCATGCACGAAATTCGACGGGCCTGCGCCCTCGGTGCTCAACCTCCCCATCACGTACCGCGATTTCCGCGCCTATACTTATCAGGGCGTCAACAATTATGCGACTTACACGCCGGTTACGGGAACTGGACGCGGCTTCTTCACGAAGGATGAAATCGACAACCTGGCACCAGAGTGTTTCTCGAACACCGTGTACCGAAAGCGCAATTTCCCCGGCGTCGGCACGCCAATCCCCGATTTCCAGGGCAATGGATGCTATTCGTGGAACCGTTGCGCGAACGTCATTTATCCGGAACTGAACGAATATGGCCGTCCGGTTCTCCGTCCGTCTTCCGAAATGACGAAGCACGCCGATGCCAACAGCAACTTCGATAATGCCGAATCGTGTGCGCAGCTCTATACATGCCCGGAGGTTTTCGATTACTGGTACAAGGATTCGCGAATGAGCGTAACTGTTAAGACGACGCTGCCTCTGTCGAGCATTGGCAACGGCCGCTATCAATACAAAAACGGATCGTTCTGGCCACTCGCGAACCTTGGCTTTAATGACCCGAATGCGGCTTCGCTGTATGACGTTCGCGATACGAAATCCGGGCTGTTTACGTCGGAGTTCCAGTCGTATTTCAAATACAACGGCGACGAAGAGCTGACGTTTGAAGGCGACGACGACGTGTGGGTTTTCTTCAACGGCCATCTGGCACTTGAATTTGCCGGCATTCACGGAACGTGGGGGCAGACGATTAAGCTGACGAAAGAACGTGCAGCCCAGTTCCATATGTATTCCAACGGGATTTATTCGTTGCAGATGTTCCATGCCGAACGGTGTCAGGGCGGCAGTGGCTATACGCTGACGTTGAGCGGCTTTATCAACATGGGCACGAGTACGTGCGAAACGAAATGCGGCGACGGCATTGTGCGCGGCAACGAAGAATGCGACTTCGAGGGCGACCACAGCGATGTCAATCTTCAGAAAAAATACGGATGTTCCGCCGATTGCAAAAAACAGCCGTCCTGCGGCAACGACATCCTCGAGGCTGGCGAGCAGTGCGACGTGAAAGAGGATTGGTGCGTCGGTTGCATCAACTCGTATTGCGGCAACGGACAGTTTGACGAAGACTTCGAGCAGTGCGACTTGTCGGCTCCCGAATCGGACAAAAATCATCACACCGGATGCCAGTCGACGTGCCGGTTCGCAGGCTGCGGCGACGGCATTATTCAGGACAAGGAAGAATGCGACGACAGCAATCTCAACGATGACGACATGTGCACGTCCAAATGCACGCTTCCCTATTGCGGTGACGGCATTGTCTCGCCTGCGATTGGCGAGGTTTGCGACGATGGCGTGAACGACGGATCGTATGGCGGATGCGGGTTTGGATGCACCTATCCGGCACCGAAGTGCGGCGACGGCATCGTCGACAAGCTCAGTGGCGAGGAATGCGACGACGGCAACGGGAACAAGGGCGGCTACGGCGGATGCCTCAATTGCAAACTCGATATCCGATGTGGCGACGGCATTTTGCAGCAGGAATACGAACAGTGCGATCCCGGTATCGACTCGTCTTGTACGACATCCTGCACGTTCCCCATTTATTGATTTGTGGGGGGCACGGCTATCGGCCTGCGGCCGATACGCCGTGCGTGGTGCGGCTATCGGCTACGCCGATACGCCGCACGAGAGACGTTCCTTGGAACGTCTCTACTTTGGTTTTATGTGCTCGCCTATGCGCCTGCGGCGCATACGGCTTGCGGTGCGTGCTGACCGCACGCCTCTACATGAAATCGACACGTTTGATATGCTCTGGGAACGCCAATTATTGTTTGCGATCTACGATTTTGTCCCAACGATTTTCGGATTCAGCAATGTCTTTTAGTAAAATATTATCGACTCCCTTGAGACAAGCTATCAACACAAATGGAGTTAAGTCATGAAACGCTTTAACGTCACGGGCATCTGTTATCCTGACAAACACTATATGGTCGACATCCATGAGCGACTGGAAATCATCGCGCAAATGGTCGGGCGCGGCGACTATTTTTGCATCAATGCGGGACGGCAGTACGGCAAGACGACGACGCTTAACGAGGCGGAGGCGCTCCTATCGAATGACTATCTCGTTTTCTCACTGAGTTTTGAAGGAATGTCGGCTAACCAGTTTGCGACTCTGGAAAGCCTGGGGTTCGCATTCATGAAAGCTCTGAAAAGCAATTTTGATTTTGGGATCACGAATCATGTACCTAACGAAGTGGTTTCGTATGTACAAAATGTGGTGAACGATGCAAAATCCGAAAAGCAGCTGGATCCAGATGACTTTAGTTCCCATATTTCACAAATCTGTAAGTTGGCAAACCGTAAGGTTGTATTGATCATCGATGAGGTCGATCAGGCAGGCAATCATTCTTCCTTTATCGAGTTTCTCGGTGTTCTGAGGAAAAAATTCTTTGTCCGTGAAAAGGTTCCCACGTTCCAGTCCGTTATCCTTGCAGGCGTCTATGATATCAAGAATCTCAAACTCAGGATTCGGCCTGATACTGAACACCAATATTACACTCCCTGGAACATCGCGGCGCGGTTTGATGTCGATATGTCGCTGCCTGCCGACGGCATCGAAGGGATGATAGTTGAATATAAGGCTGATCACGTTGGCGTTCCCGAAGTCGATGTCATGGACGCGCATGAAATGGCGCAGTTGCTTTATGACTACACCTCGGGCTATCCTTTCCTCGTCTCGCGACTTTGCCAGATTCTCGACGAAAAGAAACTGCGTTGGGACAAGGATGGATTTTTGGAGGCAACAAAAGTATTATATTTCGAAAATAATACGATTTTTGACGATATGCAGAAAAAACTGGATGATTTTCCTGAACTGTCAAATACCCTTCAGGGGATACTGTTTCTTGGAAAACCCTTTACATTTAACCCGGACAATAAGGCTCTCAATCTTGCGAGAATGTTCGGGTTTATCAAACCCAATGCGGATGGCAAGGCGGTCATTTCCAATCGGATTTTCGAAACAAGGCTATATAATTATTTCAGCTCAAAGGAGGAGTCCTCAAAACTTTTTTCGATGGGAGCCATCGATAAAAATCAGTTTATACAAAATGGCCAGATCGACATGGAGCATCTGCTCTCGCGGTTTGCCGTCCATTTCAACGATATTTACGGTCAGGAAGACGGCAAGTTTGTCGAAGAAAAAGGGCGCAAACTATTTCTATTATATCTAAAACCGATTATAAACGGTGTGGGAAATTATTATATCGAAGCACAAACACGCGATGAAACGCGAACCGATATTATTATCGACTATCTTGGCCATCAATATATCATTGAACTCAAGATTTGGCGCGGGAATGCGTACAACGAACGCGGCGAGGAACAAATCGCTGGGTATCTCGATTTTTATCACGCGAAAAAAGGTTATCTCGTGAGTTTCTGTTTTAATAAAAATAAAGAAAGTGGCGTGAAGACGATTCAGGTGGGCGACCGGGAAATCGTCGAGTGCTTGGTGTAGGGATGTCGCTGTGCCTGCAACATAGCGACATAGGAAGTGTTTTGCGAAATAGGTGTGTTACGCGGCATTCTTGGGTTTCCGGTGAAATCGATACCAATTCGCAAAAGAAATGCGAAGCATCCAGCGTTGCGATGGCGCATCGCACACTCGCTTTTGCCATTGACGAAAATGGAGCAGTCATGGGCTCCGGCGTTGTCTCGGACGTTCATGCCACATGTAAAGACGTCGATACATGCACCAAACAGGTGAGCAAACAGGTTCAATCGATCAAAGACGGTAAAACGTTTAATCTCGGCAACGATATGGTGTGCGTCCCCAACATATCTGCCAACCCAACAGATGAGCCGACTATCATCTGTCGTCGAAAATAGCGCGGCCCTCGGGTTTGAGTTTGAGTTGGGAGTTTGAGTTGGGAGGGGGGAGTGGGAATTGGCCCCCGCGTACTTGCACGCCTTTTGCGTGCGGTCGGTATGCGCACCTGCGGTGCGCGTCTGTTATTCATTGTTACTATTCCATATTTCCCATTATTTGTCCGACCAACAAACACCCGGAGCGAGACAAATGCCACCAGAGGGACATTTGACAGAACCACAATCACAGCCACTTTCATTCACACAGGTCCAGCCATCCATTGT
>JAZODZ010000677.1:0-7863 GCA_045597285.1 Myxococcota bacterium | reverse complement strand
CGCGGGCATTTTTCGTTGCTTCGGCGATCATGTCGGGCTTGATGTCGTTCAGGCTGATGAAGTCATAATTGGGTTCGGAAATATAAAATTCCTTGTCCGTGCCGTCGAACTCTGTCGTGTCCATATATGCCTTGCTGACGGCTTTGAGATTGCTCGTGCGGATGAGAACGCTCTGCGAGATGTCCGCTCTGGAAGGATGCGGGACGAGTTCGTATCCGATTTTTTTGCCTTCGTCGTTGTATTTGGCTTCTTTCGACGTATAGGCTTTGCGGAAATCGATATCCTGTTTGTCCGGAAAGAAATCGGAATCAGTCAGGCCATGCGCTTTGAGATAGCCCATGATTTCGGCATCGCGTTCGGCCATGAGTTTGTGGGCTTCTTCAAGTGTTTCTGCTGTAACGGAATATCTGACGCGCATCGTAGCCTGATCGGCATCGACTTCGCGTTCAGACAGGCCGCGGACGGAAACGACGCGATCGGGTTTGGCAATTGTGCTGAAGCCGGCTGCAATTTTGGCAAACCCTCCGGAAATGACAACGGCTGAACAAACGAGCGCACCGCCGAGCAGAATGCCAAGCAAGAGCGCCTTGATGACATGAAATTTTCCTTCGTTCATAAACAATCCCTTTCAGTTTGATTAGGTTGATGGAAACCGCAAAAATTCTAGTGTATTAGGGATATTTGTTCAACACAAAACAGGCAGAATGCGTCAGGTTGGCAATATTCATCTAAACCGTGTATAGGGGAGCGTTCCATGGAGCGGCTATGGGGCATTGACTCTTAAACTTTAAAAGCGCGGATTTTATTATGCAACCTACAGCGATTTTACTCTTGCACTGCCCGGATTCGCAGGGAATCATTTCGGAAATTACTCGGTTTATTACCGATAATCACGGCAATATCATCGATCTCGATCAGTACGTCGATCACATCGACAATATGTTTTTTATGCGCCTCGAGTGGGAACTTGAGAATTTCCTGATTGCTCGCGAAAAAATCAGCGACGTGATCGAGACGCTTTATGCCCAGCGTTTCCAGATGACATTTAACCTGTATTTCAGCGATGAGCCGCCCAGAATGGCGATATTTGTCAGCAAGATGAGCCACTGCCTCTATGACCTTCTTGCGCGATACAAGGCTGGCGAGTGGAATGTCGAAATACCGTGCATCGTCAGCAATCATGAGACTTTGCGCTATATCGCCGACCAGTTTGAGATTCCGTTTTACGTGTGGTCGATAAACAAGGATCACTCGAACAAGAAGGAAGTGGAGCAGGCCGAGATGGAGCTGCTCAAGCGCGAGCGCGTGTCGTTCATCGTTCTCGCGCGGTATATGCAGATAATCAGCGATGATTTGATTTCGGCATTTCCGCACCACATCATCAACATCCATCATTCGTTTTTGCCCGCGTTTATCGGTGCCAAGCCCTATCATCAGGCGTGGGAGCGCGGCGTGAAAATTATCGGGGCGACGAGCCATTACATCACGGCAGATTTGGATGCCGGCCCGATTATCGAGCAGGATGTTGTGCGGATTACGCACCGCGACACGCCCGAAATGCTCGTGTCGAAGGGCCGTGATTTGGAAAAAATCGTGTTGTCGCGTGCCGTGGCGAAACACATCGAGCGCAAGATTCTGACGTACCACAACAAGACGATTATCTTTAACTAAATCGTAGATGTTTTTGGGGTGCGGCTATCGGCCTGTTGCCGATACGCCGCGCCGGCGAGGCTATTTCGCGTTGCTCAATACGCCTCGCCATATTTTTTGATCGCGCCTAGATCAGGATGCCATTCAGATGGTCGAGTTCGTGCTGGATGATTTGCGCGGTCCAGCCGGAGAAGCGCTTGACGTGGCTGACCATGTCGCGATCCTGCCAGCGCACCTTGATGTACTGGAAACGCCGTGTTTTGCGTTGTCCAGCGAGGCTTAGACAGCCTTCTTCGGTCTCGTAGCTGCCCGATTTCTGCGTGATCACCGGGTTGAACATTTCCATATAGGTGCCCTCGTTGTCGAAGGCGATGATTGCTTTGGGAACGCCGATCATGTTGGCAGCCATGCCGACGCAGCCTTCGGCGTGCGCTCGCAATGTGTCCATGAGGTCATCCGCGGTGGCGATGTCGTCCGCCGTGGCAGGCTGAGCCTTGATCTGGAGAATGGCAGTGTCTTTGTTGATTTCTCGTATCATGTCGATTATCCGATTGGGATTGTTGAATGTCGTTTCTTGATGGGCGCTTGTTGGACAAACAGTGGGCGGGGCGTATTGAGCGCTAGTGTGGATTAGAAAGATAAACGCAGAGAAGTAACGGGATATTTGTGATGAACCCGTGGTTAGAAGGCGCGAAATAGCCCCGCCGGCGCGGCGTATTGGCGAAAGCCGATAGCCGTGCCAAACGCAGCGTATCGGCGTGAGCCGATAGCGGCGTTCCAAAACAATGGTGCGAAAAAAAGCAAATCAGAGATTGTCGAGCTGGTATTTGCCGCGGGCCATAATGCAGACCTGATTGCCGTCGATGCTGAGAGAGGCAGTGGAAATCTGGATGTCCGGCATCAGCCTGGGATGGAAGATATAGTCGATATGTCGAGCGTTTGTAGGGATTTTGAAGTCGGCGGGAGAAGTGACGCCGCCGATGTGTTCGGAACGTCCGAGCCCGATGTGGAGCGTTATTTTTTCGTCAAACAGAGGAATGCCAATGGGTTCAATGCCCCAACCGCAGAGCACGCCGAGGCCTAGTTTGGCGATATTTGCGTGCGCGGCATCTGCCGAAATACGGGTTCGAAGCTCGTCGGCAAATGAATTTTCGCCGTCAATGCATACGATTCTGTTTTCGGAAACCTCACAGAGTACAAGCATTCCGTCCTTTTCGATCGGCAGGATTCCCTCTGTCATCGAAATGACACCGCTCTTCTCACCTTCGTAAGGGACGATGTAAGCGACGCCGGATGGGATCGTGCCGGCCTGTCCGTCGCTTGTAAAACGCCCGGATGACGCGATGCCGATGCGGAAATTGAGATCGAGTGTGAGGGTGTATTTGCGCCCGTGGACGTCGAAGTTGATTTCGGCCAGATTTGCTTTTGAGAGGGCGCGGGCCAGTTTTGACACGCGGGCATCGACGGCGGCGACATCGACGGAAAGCGCCGGGAGCATTTCGGATGTGAATCCCGGCATGGATGCCGCGCGAAATCCATAGCGAGCGGCGGCGATATGGAGGAGATTCGTCAGCGAAAACTGCGTGAGGGCAATCCAGAATTCCGAACGGGAATACACTTCGTAGATTTCGGCGACTTCGCCGAGATACACCTCAAGCTGTTCGGCCGTTTCGGGAATCGAGTCTGTCAGGGCGATGCAGTGGACGGGATGGATGAAGTTTGGATTGTTGCATCCGATCGATTCGAAGGCATAGACCTGGCAGACGTGAAAAGAAGTTTTTGCCAGTGCCCGTGCCCACTGCATGGCAAGTCTGCGTCTTTCCTTCCATTGCTGCGTGTCATCCGAAGAGCGGGCCGGCACATCGACGAGAAATCCAATTCGATGACCGGCCTCGGTGGCGGAATAGCCGAAGACTTGCGAGAAAAGTAGATTGAGTTCCGAGCCGTGAAACATTATTCGTCAACGTTGTCGTGATTATCGACTGTGTCCGCATCAGCGGCATCGTCTGCGGCTTCAATTTTTTCTTCATCTTCAGCGATTTCGGCGGTTTCCGCATCATCTGCATCATCGTCTGTGTCGACATCTTCGGCGTCTGCCGCACCGTCATCATCGGTGGCATCGGCATCGTTTGAATCCGAATAGGTATCGGGTTTGATTTCGGTTTCGCCTGTGACGACGGAATCGTCCTGGGTTTCCTTTGTTTCGATCTGTTGGGCTTGCGCATCTGCTTCAGCCTTGTTAGCCGAATCATGGTTTTGTTTTCTGCGTTTGGCGAGATGTCGGATAGTGAATGCGGCTGCGGTGGAGAGGGCAATCATGCCGACGCTGGCGAGTGCTTTGTATAGAGTTTTCATAGCAATGACCTTACAAAAAAGTGTCCCGTTGAGGGACGGTTAAAAGGAATGGCTCCTGGACGGAGCGATGTGCGATTGGGGGACATTAATTAGGCTTTGGGGGCCTCACCCCCGCTGCTATCGCGGCCTCCCCTCTCCATAAATGGAGAGGGGGTAGAAAATTGGGGTAATTGATTTTTACCCGGGGTGCTACGCGCTTCACTCCGGGCTGAAATCTTTCGCCCCTTCAGAGAGTTTTTTAACCATAATCAAGTGTCTTCTTATTTCGCCATGCTCGTCAAACAGAGCCTTAAATTAATTGATTTGCCAGGTGGTTCCGTCTGGTCTGTCGAGAATCTGGACGCCCATTTCGGCGAGTTTGTCGCGGATCTGATCGGAAACGGCCCAATTTTTATCGGCGCGAGCCTGGGCTCTTTCGGCGAGCAGGGATTCGATGTTCTGGACGTCGAGATTGAGCCTTTTGACGGCGTAATTGCGGAGCTCGAGGAGGGCGGTTTCGGGTTTGCGGGTGAAAAGGCCGCAGTAATCGCCCATGGTCTGGAGGGCTTTTCTGTAGCTGAGGACAGCGCGGTATTGATCCTGATTTTTCTTTCCTCTTGCGTCGATGATTTCGTTGGCGAGTTTGGCACACTGGGCCATGATGGCGAGTGCTTTGGGTGTGTTGAGGTCGTCTGCCATGGCGTCGACGAAGGCAGAGACGTGTTCGTTGACGATGTTGTCGTCAGCTGCGAGAGCGGGATTTTTGGCGAGTGCCGTGGCGCAGAATCTATCGGCGGCGTCGAGTGTTCGGTAGAGGGAAGTGATTCGAAGCGTGGCTTCGAGGATGGTATCGTGCGAGAAATTGATGTTGTTTCTGTAATGCGTGGTGAGGAAGAAATAGCGGAGGGCTTCCGGATGGACTTGTTTTGAGATGTCGCGGATAGTCCAGAAATTTTTGAGGGAGTGGCTCATTTTTTCGCCGTTGATTTCGACCATTCCGACGTGCATCCAATGGCGGGCGAAGTCGCCTTCCTGAGCGCCTTTGGCCTGGGCGATTTCATTTTCATGGTGCGGGAAGATGAGGTCTCTTCCGCCGCCGTGAATATCAAAGGATGGCGTGAGGTATTTGGTGCTCATGCAGGAACATTCGATATGCCATCCCGGGCGGCCGCGTCCCCAGGGGGAATCCCATCCGGGTTTTTCTTCGGAGGGTTCGCCTTTCCAGAGTGCGAAATCGCCGGCGGATTCTTTGGCTTCGTTGACTTCGATGCGGACGCCTTCGAGCATTTCATCGAGTTTTCTGTGCGAGAGTTTGCCGTAATCTTCGAATGACGAGACTCTGAAATAGACGTCACCGCCGGCCTGATAGGCGTGACCGTTGTCGAACAGTTTCTGAATAAAATTAATGATGTCGGGGATATGCTGGGTGACACGGGGTTCGATGTCGGCTTCGTCGACGTCGATGGAAGCCATGTCTTTGTGGAGTTCGTCGATCATTCGGGATGCGAGTTCTTGTGGGGTCGTATTTTCTTCCTTGGAACGGCGAATGATTTTGTCGTCGATATCGGTGTGGTTTCGAACGAAGAGGACATCATAACCGAGTTTTTTGAGGAATTTTCTGAAAACGTCGAAGACGACGAAAGTTCTGGCGTGTCCGATGTGCGGCAGGTCATAGACCGTGAGGCCACAGACATAGATGGATATTTTACCGTCCACGAGCGGTTTGAAATCGACCTTGTTCCGCGAGGCGGTGTCGTAAATTTTAAGAGTGGTCATTAGTAACGTCCTTAGTTAAAGAGTTTGAACAGCCTAAAAAAGGCGGAACAATTTTGCACAAAAAGCGTGTAAACGTCTATGATTTTTAAGCGAAAAGGGGGTTATGGTTGAGAAAGAATTGAAAGAAGCAAAAATGGGGACATAACAAACTTTTCAAAAGGATCTCAATGGTGTATAAGGGCAGATTGTTGTATGCCCACAAGGTGCATAAGTGAGATAAATTTTAGGAAAGCGGCGAACAGCCCAAAACGCAGGAAGTCAGGATGCTCAGAATTTTAATTGAGGATTCCGAGGGAAAATCAAAACTTGCTCCAATCAATCCCGAAGCCGGTGAGGTAACGATCGGCCGAAAAGAGGGGAATACGATACGGTTAAAGGAGCGGAATGTATCCCGTTATCACGCACGGATCTACAATACTCCGGAAGGTTTGTTTGTTGAGCCTGTAGCAGCGCGGTATGGTCTTAAATTGAATTCATCAAAGATCGACGGACCGACGCCGCTAGCACTTGGCGATGAGATACGGATTGGTGATTTCCGTCTTTATCTTCAGGATGAGAGTGCACCGCAGGTCGCGAAACCGGAAGAGACGGATGAAGTGGTCGACATCGACACGAATCTGCAGCCTCGATTTGTTGTCATTTCATCGAATTTTGCGGGTGTTGAATATTACGTCCGTCGTTCGAAGGTCGTGATTGGACGTGATCCTGCGTGTGATATCGCGATTCATCATCAGAGCGTGAGTTCGCGTCATGCGGAGGTTCGTCGCACGCCGCGAGGTGACTATGAGATTCGCGATCTGAACAGCTCGAACGGGACGAAGGTAAACGGTATTCCGATTTCCGAGCCGTTCAAACTGGACAGCGGTGATGCGGTGACGTTGGGTCATGTGACGATGCGTTATTGCGGGCCTGGTGATTTCTGGTCGCTCAATTTCGGAATCAATGATGCGCCGAAACAAAGCAATCCCTATCATGTGATGTTTGTGGGTGCGGCGATTCTGATAGTTCTTATGATTGTCGGTGCGCTTCTTTACAAGTCTGTGAGTTCATCCAACACGAGTGAACCTTCTGCACCGGGGCAGCCTGCAACGAGTGCCAATGTTGAAGTCGAAGTTGAACTGAATCAGCAATTCAAGAGCTATAACGATTTTAAAAAGGTTGGCGATTTTGAACTTGCTGAACAGGCGCTGAAGCGTGCTCGTGAACTTGCACCGGATGATCCTCGTGTGAGGTCAAAAGAAGAAGAACTGAAGAAAGAAAGCAAGTCCAAAAAAGCTCTTGAAGCGATAAAGAAAGCCCTCAACGATGATAAATGCCGCGATGCTGAAGATGAGTTGGCGAGCATAGAGTTTGGTACGTATGCGGAAAGCGTTGTTGAAAAAGACAAGCTGAAAGTTGCGATCAAAGACTGCCTTGATAAGAAGGCATTCCGACGGGCATTGGATTCGCTTCAGAATGGCGACATTGAGGATGCTGAGACTGTTCGGAATGACATTCGCGAGAGAAACATTGACAGTCCTTATCTGGACAAGCTTGAGGAAGAAATTCGCAAAGCCAAAGCAACTGCTGCAAGAAATTCTGCTGGCAGCGGTGGAGCGAAGAAAAACACAACGACTGGTAATAAGCCTGCAGAAGCACCTGACGAAGCACCCGCAGCACCGCCTAAGCCTCAGGTAAGTGCTGCTGAGTATTGCCAGAAAGCGGCTGCTGCCAAGATCGGTGCCAATAAGGATGTTTGTAAGTCGCTTCAATACTACAAGAAAGCGAGAGAAATTGGCGGTTTGGATCCGAACTGCGAAAAAGCTGCCAAAATGGCGATTCAGCAATATGCCGGTAAATGTGTCGGTAAATAAGCAAGATTCTGCCTGATAAAAAAGCCGCGAGTTATCGCGGCTTTTTTTTAAGCTATGTTTAACCATCGTGGATATGAGGGGGTGGATGCCTCACCCCCGCCGCTATCGCGGCACCCCCTCTCCAATCACGGCGTACGCAAAGTCCGTCAATTGCGCATTGTTAAAAGCCCGTAGGGCTTTTGGCGAGTAGCCCCCGGCAACGCCGGGGATAAAATGGGAAACCCCTACGGGGTTAAAAATGTGTCTAGAT
>JAZODZ010000676.1:0-6690 GCA_045597285.1 Myxococcota bacterium | reverse complement strand
CAAACGGACTGTCCCCCCAGTGAAATAGAAGGCGCTCGCCTGACTTGTCTGAAAGCCAGTTCATGCAGCACCGTCCTCTGCCCCGAAGGCACGCTTTTCAATTCAGAAAAAAAGGTTTGCCAGGAACATAACCATTCCAACGCGTGCACTGCCGGACGTACCTATTGCAACGGCAAGACAAATTATCTCTATGAATGCCTCGAAACGGGCAATGAAGCGCCGACTTCGGCCACCGACTGCACCGCCGAAGGCAAAGTATGCATCAAAATCGATGACGACCATTCCGAATGCGCTGCCGAAGAATGCGCCGGCAATTACTGCGTCGGCGAAGTACTGCACTATTGCACGAAAGACCACAAATTCGACACCGAAATCGATCCGATGGACTGCACCCAAAGCGACCGAATCTGCGATATCAATGAATATGGCGAAGGCGAATGCTTCGATCCCGAATGTATTCATGAAGAAGAAACGCGCTGTGTTGCCGGTGACAATACCAAGATCGAAACTTGTACGAACAAACGCTGGGTTGAATCGAAGTGTTCTAGCGGCACATGCAGCGAAGGCAAGTGTAAATAATATATCATTTTATATTTAATTGATTTCTTTTTTATGGGCACGGCTATCGGCGTTGCTGATACGCCCGTGCGGGGTGCGCTATGCCTACGGCATACGCGCACGAAACACGTTCCGTGGAACGTCTATACATGGGGGCCTGCTATCGCCTTGCGGCGATACGCACGCCGTGCCGTGCTATTGCATACGCACGGCAACTTTTTTTTATGGGCTATCGGCCTGCAGCCGAAACTCCGTTGACGAAAACGAATTGAGTTTCTATAACAATTTACCTCTATTATGAGCAAGTAAAAGGTATTATTAACTCATAGGTTTGTTTAAACGTGCTTCTGTTTACAGAAGTTTTTTAACATTGGGAGAAATTATGCCGCATCCGATTCGCGTTCTTCATACTTCAGACTGGCATTTGGGACGTTCGCTGCACGAACGCCAGCGAGATGATGAATTTGAAGATTTTCTAAACTGGCTCACCGAAAAGATTAATGAGGAACAAATCGATGTCCTTCTCGTTGCAGGCGACATCTTTGACACATCCAATCCCTCTCATGTCGCGCAAAGACAGTATTATGATTTCTGCCGAAAACTGAGTGGCACCTGTTGCCGCCATGCGGTCATCACATCCGGCAACCACGACAGTACGTCATTTATCGACGTCCCGGCACAGGTTCTCGAATGCATCCACATACACACCGTCGGACAACCACGTTTCAATCTTCGCGAAGGCGATCCAAAGGACGAAATCATAGTGCTTCAGAATGAAGCTGGCGTGGATGAGCTGATCGTGGCCGCCGTGCCGTTCCTGTCCGAAGGCGATGTTCGCACCTCGGAAATGGGACAGGATACTTGTACAAGGGAACAAAAAGTCATCGACGGCATTGCAGAACATTATCGGCGTGTTGCTGAGGCGGCCGAAGAAATCCGTGCCGGCCGGGATATTCCCGTTGTCGCGATGGGGCATCTTTTCGTCCAGGGCGGCAAAGTCGTGGAAGACGACGGCGTACGAGTCACGTATGTCGGTACGCTCGGTGGCGTCAATGCCAGTATCTTCAGCCCGGTCTTCGATTACGTCGCACTCGGGCATCTTCACGTACCGCAAATCGTTGGAAATGCTGAACATATCCGTTATTCGGGGGCACCCATCGCGATGGGATTCGGCGAAGCCGGACAGCAAAAGAGTGCATGTAAAATTGTATTCGATGGCAAACAAAAAGATATATCTCAGATTGAGATTCCAACATTTCATAAACTTGAAAGCATTAGCGGTGATCGCGAAACCATTCGTAACCGGCTCACCGAACTCGTCAACTCTGGCGAAGAAGTATATGTCGCCGTGACTTACGAAAGCAAAGAACGCATCGACAGCGTGACCAGCATCATCGAAGATATTCTTGAAGGACAGGATAAAATTCGGTGCGTAAGTACAAAGATTTCTTCAAAATATTTCGAAAATTCCGAAGACATCACGTATATCCGTGACGAAATGATCTCTGACCTAAATGAACATGATATGTTCCTGAGAGTACTCGATGTCAATAATGTTCCCGAAGAAAGCCGTGCTGAACTTCTTCGAACATATCAGGAACTCGTGGATCTGGTACACCGTGGAAACTAATATATAGTTAAAATAATATATAAGGAGCAGATAAATGCGTATTGAAAAGATTAGAATCCAGAACCTCAATTCGTTGTACGGCATCCACGAAGTCGATTTCACGGCAGACAAATACCACGAGAGCAACCTCTTTATGATTTGGGGACCTACCGGCAGCGGCAAGACGACGCTCCTGGATGCAATCACGCTCGCACTGTACGACCGCACATCCCGCCTGGACAAAGTAACCACATCAAACGAAATCATGTCCAAAGGAACGAAATACTGCTCGGCTGAAGTCGTGTTCAGCATTGGTGATGCGCGTTACCGTGCCAGCTGGTCACAGGAAATCAATTCCAAAGGTAATCTGAATGACCGCAAACGAGAACTTTGCAAGATTACTGAAACAGGCGACACGATTGTTATCGAAACCGCAAAATCCGAAATAGACAAGGCCATCGAGAATCTCGTCAGATTGAACTATGAACAGTTCACAAAAGCCGTCCTACTCGAACAGGGCCGATTCTCGGAGTTTCTGACTGCCAAAGATGATGACCGCGCCAAAATACTGGAACAGCTCACGGGTACAGAAATCTATTCAAAGTTATCTGAAAAAGCCTATAAACGTGCCGAAGCAGAAGAAAAAAACCGAGATTTGGCCAAGAAAGCACTCGAAGGCATTGAACTCCTTTCCGATGGCGAAATAGAAGAATGCATGTCCGACAAAGCTTCGCATGAAGCTGAAATCAATGCGCTCAAAGGCGATATCGACCGCATCAATGCTGAATTGAACTGGATTGAAAAAGAGTCGGAAGCAGCAAAACGCGTTGCTGCCATCGAAGCGGAAAAGCTCGCACACGAGAAAGAAACTGCCGACTTTGAACCAAAGCGCACCACACTGCTCGCCGGAGAGCGAGCCGCCAAGATCGTGCATATATACGAACAGAATGCAAAGAATGAAAAATCGCTCAATGATGAACAAACAGCACTGAATTTACATCAAACGCAATTGCCCCTGGCCAAACAAACCCTCGAACAGTGCGAAAAGAACGCCGAAGAGACAAACTTACAGTTCGAATCGGCAAAGAAATCATGTGAAGCCAATAAGCCGTTGTTTGATAAAGTACGCGAACTCAAAAAAGAATTGCAAGCAAAACAGGAAGAACTCAAAGCTTGCCAGAAAAGGCTGCAACAAGACGAACAGAAGCATTCGAATAAGGAAGAAGAGATTAAGGCTAAGAAAAAAGAACTTGAAAATACTGAATCCAGGCTTGCCAATGCGAAAATATATTTTGAAAAGAATGCCATCGATGAGCAGCTTTTAGTTGAATATGGTGCCATTGAAGTCCAACAAAAACAGCTATTGGACGCCGACAAGGAAATTAGTAAACTCAAGGCATTATACGAAACTGCACAAAAAGAAGAAACCAAAGCCCGCAAGGATCTTGAAGCCGCTAACCACAAATTGGAAGAAACCCGTGCCGTTCACGAGGCCAATCAAAAAAAAGCAGCCTCAGCCCAAATGAACTACGAACAAGTTCTCGACGGTCACAGCCTAATAGATCTCGAGTCTAATCGCAGTTCCCTCTTGCGCGAAAAGAGTACAGTCCAGGAAATTGAAAATTATGCAAAAAAGCGACACGAACTTGTCGACGGCAAACCGTGCCCACTCTGTGGCGCGACGAGCCACCCATTTTGCGAAGGATTAATTCCACAACTCTCCGAAGTCGATAAGGAAATCAACCGCGTAGAAACGCTGATCATAGCCATACGTAAGGCAAAAGAAGATGTAGATAAGGCATCAGAATATGCGCGAAAAAGCCAACTGATGCTAGATCAAACAACCGAAGCAACAAAAACTTTGAAAAAAGCACTCGATATGGCCATTACTCAGTGTACCGAAAAATGCGAAGCACTGGAAACCAGCCGTGCCAAACAGAACGACATGCTTGCATCGTTCAATCAAATAGTCGAAAAATATGGTGAATCGGCTGCCGATTGCACGCAGCTGCCAGACGTGTGCAAGAAGCTCAAACAGCGATGCGACAAATGGAAAAAAGCTGTCCCACTTCGCGACGATCTACAGAATAAATATACTAATCAACAGACAGAAATTCAAACACTACAAGCCCACGTCGACGAAATCTTAGTTCAGCTAAACAATCATAAAGCAGAATCACTTGCCCAAAATGCGCTGGTCAAAGCCAAACAGGATGAGCTATGGACTTTGTTTGGAGATCGCAACGTAGACTCCGAAGAGAAAGCACTCAAAGCCAAAGAGAACGACGCTTATGTCCAATTTCAAAAAGCATCCGCAGATTTGACAAAAGCTCATTCGACACTCGATAAACTCGAAACGGGCATTGTTGAACGACAGAAAAATGTCGAAAACTGGGATCGCGTCGTCCGCGAATCACAGTCTGCACTCACGGAAGCTCTCAAAGCCCAAAACTTCAATGATGAAGCCGATTTCCGAGCTGCTCGCCAGCCCGATCACGATTTGCAATCACTCCGGCAACATGCCGACAAGCTCGATAAGGTCGGCAACGACATCAAGTCACGCGCAGCCGAAGCCGGACAAGTCCTCAGAAAACTTCGACAGAATCCACTCACCTCGCGTTCAAAACAGGATCTTCAAGCTGAAAAAGAACAAAAAAACGCCACTATTGAAGAACTCAACAAAAAGCTTGGCATCATTCACCAAAAACTTGAGACTCAGCAAAAAGATCGCGATCGACTTCAGAAGCTGACCGACGATCTCCGCCATGCCGAGGCTGAGTATCAGCGCTGGGATAATTTGAATAAACTGATTGGACAATGCAATGGTGGCAAATTCAGAAAGTTTGCACAGAGCGTGACATTCAATGTCCTTTTGCGCAATGCCAATCGCTATCTTCGAGACAAAAAGCTCATGCCACGCTATGAACTTGTACGCAGAACAAGCGATGATCAAACGCTCAGCTTCATGGTCATGGATTATAAAACAGGTTTTCCGCGCACTGCGAACAACCTCTCCGGTGGCGAAAAATTCTGCATGAGTCTTGCGCTGGCACTCGCGCTCTCAGAAATGGCGAGCAACAATGTGGCAGTCGAATCATTGTTCATCGACGAAGGACTTGGCACATTGGATGACGAAACACTCGATACCGCGCTGGCAATGCTCCAGAATCTCGGCGAAGCCAAACGCGAACGCCTCGTCGGCCTCATCTCGCACATCGAACGGGCCCAAAGAAAGATAACGACACATATCACCGTCGAAACGCTCGGCAACGGGCACAGCCGCCTTTCCGGTCCCGGATGCACGACACTGCGAACGGTACCGGACGAACCAAAGCCAAAGAAAAAAGGAAAAAAGACGAAAATCAAATAAACAGCTAAGAGCCGTGCCGATCGCACGGCTCTACTATTGAAGCCAGATTATTTACTTCCGTATAATTACCCTTATTACACTTGCCATCGAGTTTTTTAATGATATAATTAATTCGGTTTGTGACGAACACAAACGCATTTTGAGTTGTAATTAAATATAAACAGTGGCAAACACAAAACATTCAGCGAGGGGCAAATCATGTGTTACATAAAAGACGAATACTACATTCGCTATAAAGAAAAGCAAATCGGACTGCTATATACTTATACAAATAAAAAAATAAATTATAGTGCATTTAATAACATTCCGGACGAATACAAATCTGATATAAAAGAGCTCGGTCTGGATCAGAATACCAGGGATAAAGAGCATAAAACAATCAAGTTTTTGTTTGATATGATGAAGGACGAAAACCGTGTTCCTGGCACAAGAAAAAGGATATATCAATCCGGCAATGTCCGCATAGAACGGGAACCCAAGGATGTCGATAAATTCATGATCTATCGCTGCGGAGCCTCGAAGGGAGAAGTCGGCTATTCCGAAAAGAAACACACATGCCCGCACCGTGAAGGCGGCAAAGAAATCGAAGGCATGAATGAATGGGCCTCCTGGTATTGTTTTAACAAAAAGGATGACGGCATGTATGAGGCCGAGCTCGATGAAGCATGGTGGTGGGGCGGCGGCCATAACGATGGCGGAACCATTCGCACAGAAGTCCCCGAGGAATGGCTCAGTCTCCCCTACGACGAGTTTCTTGAGCGCGTCGTCACACTTTCGGCCGCCGCGCATTACGGCTTTACCGCCGAAGATTTGAAAAACATCGAAGGACTGAAAGCATTTTTCGGGTTTGAATAAGCATAAATAACAGATATTTCTATCAAACGAAGCTTTCACGCGATATTTGTACGACCAGATTGGATGGAACAACCGATTGATTGGCATCAAGGGGGCACGCGGTATTGGCAAGACAACGCTGATTCTTCAGCACATGAAGCGAGCTCAGTCACACGTTTATCCTGGATTCTCATGCCAAACATGACGATGTTGGAATAGCCACATCCAGTTGCTCGTATATTTTTTTCTGTGCACTAAGGATTTCACCAACTCTAAGCTTATGTCCTTTATCCTCAAAGCACTCAATCAAGTCAAGTTT